>CAKZWP010000039.1:0-2620 GCA_937921845.1 uncultured Sulfurovum sp. | reverse complement strand
CTTCTTCCAGCCCTGATACATAACGTTTACAAATATATTGTACTAAGGATGCCTCTTCTTTCGTACATTTTAAATGCTCAAAAATAGATGCCTTGGTAACATTTTTGGTTTCAATAAAGTCAATAAGGTGTTTCAATCAGTCTTCCTCATAGTTGATAATAATTTGAGTATAACAAATCTTTGCTATACTTTGAATAAGAGATTAATTTGTAAAAAGGAGAGCGGATGCGTAGTGTATTGATAATGGCTATAGTTTCATCTATGGCAATGGCTGAACCAACCATGGTTAAAGATCCTGCAAACAATCTGATCTGGGAAGATACCCTACATGCTGCAAAAGAGAAGGTGACACACCTTGAAGCAAAAGCTTACTGTCAAGCATTAAAACTTGGTGGTTTTGACAATTGGCGTTTACCTATACTCCCTGAACTGCTTTCTATTGTTGATTACAGAAGATATAAACCTGCAATTCTTAAAGAGTTTAAACATGTTGACAACGATACACTCTACTGGTCAAACACAGTATCTGCAAGAACAAGTGATGACTTTTGGGGTATCGTTTTTAGAGATGGTGCAACAAAAACTGAATCTGGACTTTATGGCCGATATATTCGCTGTGTAAGAGATATAAAATAAGAGATGTTCCTGTTTAAAAACTTGTTTCCCAAACCAATTTCTACGCAACTGACAGTTACTTCAAATAACGGGTTTCACCTCAGACCCGTTGCACAATTTGCCTCTTTAGCCAAATCATTTTCCTGTCAGATCACTGCTACCTTCAAAGAGAGAACTGTTGACACTAAAGGTGTTAACACTTTACTTTCACTCTCTTTAGAAAGAGGAGACACTTTTACGCTGGTTGCCAAAGGGAAAAAGGCAGATAAAGCCCTTAAAGAACTTCAACGACTATTTGAAACACTGATGCAAGATGACAAAGAGATCAAACAGATTGAAAAAACTGCATACAGTTATGAAGGTTCCATTCTAGAGGGGGAAATCATCTCTGAAGGCATTGCCATTGCTTCTACATACACCTATCGTACTCAAGAGGTGCAGCACAAAAGTAATATACCTTTTAAAGACGCCCTGCATACAAGTATAGATGAACTTGACGTACTTTATACTACACAGATAGACAATGAGAATGCCGGTATCTACCTTGCACAAAAAGAGCTTCTGGCTTCTTTAGAAAATGAAAGCAAAACACTGCCAGAGTTTGAACAGTGCATTGAATCAGAATCAAACAAACTTTTAGGCACAAAACTTGACTCCAAAAGAAGTGATTATCAAGACATACTCCAGCGTGTCAAAAAACATCTGGGGCTAGAGGTAAAAGTCACTTTTCCAGATACACCTTTTATACTCTTATGTAATGATCTGCTTCCTAGCGAGATCGACCATCTTCTACAGACAAAAGTAGAGGGTGTGATCTTAAAAGAGACTTCTGTGAACTCCCATACGGCTATCTTGCTTCGTGCTGCAGGTATCTGTTCTCTTATTACAGATACCCAGAGCCTTGTTGAAAATGAGACCATCATTCTTGATACCCACGCTGGTGTAGTCGTTCAAGATCCAAGCGACAATGATCTGCTAAAAGCAAGAAGACGTTCATACAAAGATAAGGAACAAAAAGCTCTCAGTTCCACAAAACGTTTTGAATCTGCAATAACACAGAAGGGCAGACATATTAAAGTCTTTGCCAATGTTACAGACATAAAAACCGCAGAAACAGCCAAAGAAGATGGGGCAGAGGGAATAGGTCTTTTACGTTCCGAATTTTTATTTAAGGATGTAAAACCTTCTTTAGAAACACAGAAAGAAGCCTACAGAGAGATCTTTGATATGTTTGATGACATTACCGTTCGTACACTCGATGTGGGTGGTGACAAAGCTCTGCCTTATATACAAATACCTGCTGAAGAGAACCCTTTTTTAGGGGTACGTGGGGTACGTCTATTTCATACGCATCCTGAACTCTTAGAAGAACAACTACATGCGATTTTTCTAGCAGCAGGCAACAAGCCTGTAAAGATCATGTTCCCTATGGTCAGCTCTGTAGAAGAGTTTACAAAAACAAAATCTTTTGCCCAAGATGTAGCCAAAAAATATGAACTTGACATTTCAAACCTTCTCTTTGGGATTATGATAGAAGTACCATCGGTACTATTCTTGTTAGAATCATTTAATGAGGTGGTGGACTTCTACTCTATTGGTACCAATGACTTGACACAATACCTTTTTGCCATAGAGAGGACTCACTCTCTGCTCAAAGCAGATGAACTCTCTCCTGCAGTATTTTCTGCTATTGAAACCATCCTTCACAAAGCGACAAAGCCTGTGAGTATTTGTGGTGAACTTGCCGGAAATAAAGATGCGATACCCAAACTTTTAAACCTGGGTATAGAAACGCTCAGTGTTGCTCATAAATGCATTGCCCAAACAAAAGAGGAGATACGACATGTTTAATTTACTTCAACGCATTGGTAAAGCACTGATGACCCCTATCGCAGTACTTCCTGTTGCTGCGCTTCTACTTCGCTTAGGTTTTGGTGATATCTTTGATGGTCAGATAGCTCTTATCATGAAAAGTGCAGGAGATGCAATCTTCTCTCATCTTGAT
>CAKZWP010000038.1:0-3852 GCA_937921845.1 uncultured Sulfurovum sp. | reverse complement strand
AACAGCTTTAGCCAATGAAACATCACCTGGTTTAGCATCTCTAAAAAGTACTAAATCATTTTTACCTCTTTTACCAAAAAGCATATCTGGTTTTGCAACCAATGTTTTTTCGTTTAACCATGCATTTGTTTTTGCAGCTTCAGTTAAGTCTGCTCCATTTTGAACCATTACAGTTTCATATGCATATGTAAAGTCTGGGAAATATTTATCCCAGTGCTTTGCCAAGATTGACTTTGCGTCATATTCTCTAATCGCCTTTTGAGCCATTGAGTTCTCCTTTAGTTTAGTTCTTGATAGTTTAGCATCAGATAGATTTAGCTTTAGTATAAGTAATATAAACTATAAGTAGAAAGTAAATATTGTGTATTTTAGAAACAGTTTTAGAGGATTATATGCTTCTATTCTGGGCAAGGAAGAATATCATAATATCTTAACTGATAACGTTCTCTTCCATGTGCCCCATCGTAACACTCAATACCTTCAGATCTTAACTCATTTGCCAACAGATACGGTTTGTATATACGATGTGCAAAATGTCGCTTAGGATCTTCCAGAACCAAATAGAGTACTTTATGTCCTACTATGAGAAAAACACTTAAAGCCAGAAATGACATCACTACTATAAAGCCTCGTTTATACCGTTTCTGAAACTGTGGTAAACGTACACCTATGGCATGATTAAATACATCTAACATAAGTACAATGGAAATCATGACATAAGGCGCAAAATCAGTGATATGCACACGCTGCCTAATGGACAGAAGTAAAGAAAAAGCTAATGCGGTAAAAGAGATATACCAAATAAGTGTTTTTTCCCCTCTAAGCAAGATCCTATACATCGCGAAGAAAAAATAGAGAAACAGTAAAGGTGAAAAAACGGTAGCATACAATCCGAATATCTCCACAAAGTGTCCTGAGGGTCTTCCCCCTATCTCTATGCCTTTAGCCAAATAAACAAAAGCCAATAGAAAAGAAAGAGAAAAAATAGCCAATTGTTTTTCTTTGTGCATCACTGCATAAAATAAAACAGCAACAAAGAAAATAATGGAAGCTTCATGAACTAAAAAAAGTGCCAGCATAAGTGGCGGAAGTAAAAGATAATGGCCTTTTTCATAAAGTAATACAAAAAGTAACACAAGTGGCAATACGATAATAGCAACATTCACCAGGGTTGTTGCAGTGATAATACCAGGTAAAAGCATAAAAATAAGTGTAGAGAGATAGACATCTTTAGATTTTTGAAAATGACGTCTGCTCAGTTCAAAAAAAAGCCCTATACTAAGAAAACCAAAGAAGAGGAAGATCGCCCTAAAACCTATAAATCCAGCTCCAAGGCTATCACCCCACCTCATCAATGTGCCTACAATGTCATCTGAAGTATAAAGTATCTTTGCCTCATGAGCAGTAATAGGAGTTGTTATCGCAAGGTAAAAAACAGCTATAGCATAAAAAAATAATGCTAAAAAGAAATGCTGTTTTTTCATAATAGGTTCTTAAAGTTTTAAAAAGTTGTCTAACATTTCATGTCCATGTTCACTCATAATAGACTCAGGGTGAAACTGTACACCATAAATAGGTTTATCTTTGATCTGTAGAGACATGATCTCGTCATCATCTTTACTGTGTGATGTTGCGATGATGCAATCAGGTAAAGTCTCTTTTTTGACCGTTAAAGAGTGATAACGTGTGGCTCTAAATTCATTTGGTAATGCTTTAAAAATAGGTGTCTCTGCGTCCACAACAATTTGTGACGTTTTTCCATGCATCATATTTTTCGCCCTTATCACATCTCCGCCAAAAGCCTGTGCAATACTCTGATGCCCTAAACAAATACCAAAAATAGGTGTAGTATCTGCAAATTCTTTAATCACATCCAGTGTAACACCTGCATCATCCGGAGTAGCAGGCCCAGGAGAAAGGATAATTTTATCTGGATTCAATGCTTTGATCTCATCTATCGTCATTTCATCATTACGTATGATCTTTAAGTCTGCACCAAGTTCTCTACAATACTGTACTACATTGTAAGTAAAGCTGTCGTAGTTGTCTATCATTAATACCATTTTATTACTTCCTATTTAAATCTTCAGACCAAAAAAATTCAATCCATTTGTCTGCTTCCTGTACATACCAATCTGGAGCTATTCTAGCACTTTTCTTATAAAAAAGTGAAGCTACTTTAAAGGTAACGGTAGGATATGCTTCAGCCAATACTTTTAAAACTTCTACTAACGTATCACCACTGTCCACGATGTCATCTACAATGAGTACATTTTTAGCTTCTCCTAACTCTGGGATATTAAACACTTTAACACTCTCTAATTTAGTTGTATCCTCATATCCAATAGTGTTGATACTGTAGACTTCTCTGATATCGTAATATTCGCCAAGCAGATGAGCTAAAGAGATTCCTCCTCTTGCAATAGCGACAATACTGTCAAATTTCCAGTCTATCTTTTCTGTCAGATCTTTTGTATCTGCTAAAAAATCTTCATAGGGATAATAGCGTTTTTCCATACTAGTAGGCTTTTAACTCAGTATAAAGACTGTCACGTTCTATGGGTTGAAAACCAGAGTTTTTAATCAGTGCTACAAAATCATCAAGATCCATACCATGACTGCTCGCTGCACCCGCCGCAGACTGAATAGACTCTTTTTCTATCGTACCATCCAGATCATCACAACCAAACTCCTGGGCAATTAGTGCAAGGTTAATCGATGCAGTAACCCAGTACGCTTTAATATGGGGAATGTTATCTAACATAATACGACTGATGGCATAGGTCTTGAGTATCTCTTGTCCTGAGGGAAAATCTTTCACTTTAAGGAAGTTATTATCCCGTTGATAGACTAAAGGGATGAAGGCATTAAATCCACCTGTTTTATCTTGCAGGTCACGCAGTCTGATCATGTGATCTATACGGTGTGCACGTGTCTCCACATGCCCAAAAAGCATCGTTGCATTACTTTCTCTGCCTCTTTCATGCCATTTTTGGTGTATCTCTATCCACTGGTCTGAAGTCACTTTACCTTTACAAAGATACTCACGTACACCTTCATCAAAGATCTCAGCACCACCGCCTGGCATAGAGTCTACACCATTTTCTATCATCATATCAATGACTTCATCGTAACTGTGTCCATACTCTCTGGTTAAAAAGTCTATCTCTGCTGCGGTCATGGCTTTGACATGCAGGTCAGGGAACGCTTCTTTTATTTTTCTGAATGCACCCATATACCACTCTACACCATCGTTAGGATTATGTGCTGAGACAAGGTGCATCTCTTTTGCACCATTTTTGACAGAGTTTTTCACGATATCCAATATCTGATCATGCGTCATGGTGTATTGGTTTGGATTTTTTCTGCTTGCAGAATAGGCACAAAACTTACAAATATCTGCACATACATTGGTAGGGTTTATATGTCTGTTTATATTAAAGTAACTTTTATTTCCATATTTCTCTCTACGAATTTCATCAGCGAGTTCACCAAGTGTATAGAGGTCTAAGTCATAAAGTGCTTCACCCTCTTTCTGGGTGAGTCTCTCTTTGTTACGTACCTTTTGTATCAAATCCATTCTGAGTATATCCATAGTTATTTTTGGGTATTATACCAAAGAACCTTCTGAAGAACCCTATGGAGAATAATATTGGATACCGTTAAAGCCCAGATAGAGGAATTACTTTACAATAATGCAGCCGATTTTGAGATCGCTAAAGTACTTAAAAAAGATATTAAGCTCTATTTTGACACCCTTGAGGAGACTTTTGCCACGTCGGGGGGAAAAGATTTTCTTGTTAAGCATACGAAAAAAATAGACAGTATCCTCAAACTGGTCTACAAAGTTGC
>CAKZWP010000037.1:0-7247 GCA_937921845.1 uncultured Sulfurovum sp. | reverse complement strand
TGTTAATGTCAAATTCTTGTATCTCTTTTTCACCGTATTTCATGTTTTTCCTTTAGTTGTATCTATTGATCAATGCATCTTCAAGTATGGGTTTACTCACGCCAAATCCTTGTATATAGTCAATCCCAAGTGTTTTTAGTTTCTTTTTTTGTGTTTCATTGTCCACCCATTTTGCAACGGTTTGAATGTGTAGATTTTTTGCCATATCAATTAAAGAATGAAGCATAGCATAAGTTGTTTCATCTTCTAAGTGTGTTACATAATCTCTATCAAATTGCACCATATCAAATTTAAAATGTTTCATATATTCCATAGAAGAATTGGATGAACCAAAATTATCGATACAGATTCTTATACCGTGAGATCTGAAATTTTTGAGTGTGTTAAGGTATCCACTAATATCATGGTGTGTTTTACGCTCATAGAGTTGGATGATCAGTCTAGATGGGTCTATTTTTTTTTCATCTAAATAGGCAAAAAGTTTTTCCTGAAAAGAGCTGTCTCTTAGAGAAAAAGGTGAAAGATTAAAGGTAAATGAAATAGTCTTATCTACAAGAGGTAAAAGGTCTATGACATGCTTAATCAGTGTAAAATCATATTCTCTTCCTAGACCTAAACGGTTAATGATAGGCAGATATACTCGAGGTAAGATATCTTGATGGGTCTCTGAGTTTAGTTTGACTGCAATTTCATATGTATCTATAGTGTCACTAGATGTATTTTGTAGAGGTCTGAAGGACAAGAGTAATTTTTTCTTTTGAATCGTAGTTATCACATCTTTTTCTATACTTGAGAGTTCGCTTGCATCTTTGATATTTTGCGTATGTTTCTCTTTATCTGGTGAAGATTGACTTGCGATGATATCTCGAAGTTGTAGAATTGCTTTTTCAAAGTCTTCATTCGTGTTGGTGATAATGGCAAATTTATAATCTACTTCTATATTGTTGATGCGACGGTTTTCTTCTGTTAGGGTTTCTAAAATCGTTTGTATATTCTCATGGTTTTCATTGAGTGCAATTAAAAATTCCGAACCACGACCTCGTCCGATAAGTACTGCATCTAAAGCATTTTGTTTAAAGATCAGGTTTAATTTTCGAGAAATAGTATAGAGAAGATTATCTATCTGGTCGCTACTATAGTTTTCACTTAATGATGAGAGGTTGTCTATGTTTAAACATGCTATAGATTTCGGTTTATAGTCTTGTAGCTTCTTGACAAATGTTTTTGTATTAAATCCTTGCGTGATCTGATCTATCATCGTCTCTTGCACACTTAGGTTCATTAGAAAATAGATAAAATAGATGGCAATAAAGGTAATAGCCGCAAGTAGGGTAATATCTTTTATACTGATATTAGATGTATCTTCTTGATACATAGTGGTATAAAAAACAAGGAAAACAAGAATGAGTACGGGCATACCCGCTCTAAGAGCCAGGGTAAAACGTCGTTCTCTTTCTTCTTTTTGGGATAAAAGCATTAAACATCCAGGTGTTTTACATCTTTAGCATGGCTTTCAATGTAGTTTCTTCTTGGTTCTACTTCATCACCCATAAAGAGTGTGAATGTATCACTGGCACTTTCATCATCCTCTATAGTGACTTGTAACAGTCTTCTGTTCTCTGGTGTCATTGTTGTTTCCCAAAGTTGTTCAGGGTTCATCTCACCTAGACCTTTATAACGTTGGATATAAGCACCTTTTTTTGCTGAACTTTCAACCTCTGCAAAGAGCGCAAGGAGATCTTGGTCTTTAAATTCATCTGTGATGTGCTCATTAATCTTTTGATGTATGTGTATTGCTTCATTGTAGTGAGGGTTAGTAAAGAGTATTTCATCTACAATGAGTTCTTCAAGACCATCATTTGTTTGTACAAAGAGGTGGATAGTATCTTCTGTAATGGTTTTGTTCAAGATGTTGTAGCCAAGTTCAGCGATGTATGCTTCTATCGTTTTTGCAAGCTCTTTATTGTCCGTTCCTATCACATCTGGGTTTTCAATCATGTAACGAAGTACTTCAGGCAATGCAAAACGTTTCTCTATCTCTTTGAGTGTCATACGGTAATACGCTACAAGTTTAAAGAGGTCAACCAAGTCTGCTTGTCCCATAGTGGTACTTTCAATAGCAGTGATACCATTTTCTATCAGATAATCATTCAATGATTTCTCATCTTTGAGGTAGGTCTCATTTTTACCTTTTTTATAACGGTAAAGTGGTGGCTGTGCAAGATAGAGATATCCTTTTTCAATTACCGGTTTCAAGAATCTAAAGAAGAATGTCATAAGCAGTGTTTGAATATGAGAACCATCCACATCGGCATCGGTCATGATAATGACTTTGTGATATCTTAATTTATCTTCATCAAACTCTTCACCGATACCACAGCCAAGTGCAGTGATCATATTTTTGATCTCATCAGATTTAAGAATCTTTTCTAAACGTGCTTTCTCTACGTTCAGGATCTTACCTTTAAGTGGAAGAATCGCTTGAAAAACTCTATCACGCCCCTGTTTAGCAGAACCACCCGCAGAGTCCCCTTCCACAAGATAGATTTCAGATACTTCAGGGTCCTTGCTCTGACAGTCTGCCAGTTTACCCGGAAGTGTTCCGATGCTCATAGAGTCTTTACGTTTGACTAAGTCTTTTGCACGTTTCGCTGCATCTCTACCTCTGGCTGCAAGTAATACCTGTGCCATGATAGCTTTGGCTTCTATAGGGTTTTCTTCAAGATATTTGTTGAAGTTTTCTGAAAAGAATTTTTGTACCAATGGACGTACGTAAGAAGATCCCAGTTTACCTTTTGTCTGTCCCTCAAACTGCGGTTCAGGAACACGCACTGAAACGATGGCGATGAGACCTTCTTTACAGTCATCACCGGTAATTTTAGTACCTTTTTCTTTAGCATTTGCATTTTTGGCGATGTAGCTTGCCATAGAACGTGTAAGTCCAGCTCTAAAACCTGCTTCGTGCGTACCACCATCAGCTGTTTTAATGTTGTTTACAAAAGAGAGTGATTTTTCAGAGTCTGCATCGCAGTACATTAAAGCAATATCGATCTCAATATCATCCGCTTTACCTTGGAAAAATTGTGCCGTTGAAAGAGGTGCTTTGGTATTCATGTCTTCAACGAACTGTTTGATACCACCTTCAAAGTGATAGACCTCTTTTGTCCCGTCACGCTCATCTTTAAAGTCAATAGTGATCTTTGGGTTCAGGTAACAAAGTTCTCTGAAACGTTTCATCAAGATCTCTTTTTGGAAGGTAACACTTTCTGTAAAGATGCTGTCATCCGGCCAGAATTCTACTTTAGTACCATGTTTTCTTGTTGTTCCTGTTGCTTCAAGTACGGCTTGTGGGATACCTTCTTTAAATGATTGCTCATGGATCTCCCCATCTTTGAAGACAGTTAGGTTTAAGTCTTTGGAAAGTGCATTTACAACAGAGACACCAACCCCATGAAGACCACCGGAAACTTTATAAGTGTCTTTGTCAAATTTACCACCGGCATGAAGTACAGTTAGTACGACTGTCGCAGCAGATATTTTTTCAGTTGGATGCTCTGTTACCGGTATACCACGACCATTATCTTCAATGACCGCAGAACCATCTTTTGTAAGTGTCACTTTGATCGTATCACAGAACCCTGCCATCGCTTCATCGATAGAGTTATCTACGACTTCGTATACAAGGTGGTGAAGACCTTTTGTAGACGTGTCACCAATGTACATACCAGGTCTTTTTCTTACCGCTTCTAGCCCTTTAAGGACTTTAATATTACTAGCACCATATTCTGCCATGTTGAGACTCCATTTTGTGGGGGTATAAGTGTATATATTTTAGCTAAATGTAGCTTAGATATGAAGCCATATGGAGGGGATTAAAGTGACAATTAAAGCAGCATGCCGTTTTGTTCTTTTTTCGTACTCACAATGTCTATCTTATTGGGGTCAATGAATAGCTTTTTCTCATAGGCTTCTAGTGCATATCTCCCGATCATAGCAGCATTATCTGAACAGTATTCAAGTGGTGCAACATGGAGTGTTTTCCCAAATTCATCACAGAGGTTCTGGTAAGCATTTCGTATGTATTTGTTTGCAGATGCTCCACCTACGATAGCAAAGTCTTTTATATGCTCTTTAGCAAAGATCTTTTTGCTCTTTTGAAGAAGATGAAGTTTGACCGCTTTTTGAAATGATGCAGAGAGATCTGCACGGTCTTGTTCACTCATCCCTTCACTGCCACCAAGTGCTTCTACTTTAAGTCGCACGGCATTTTTCAGCCCTGAGAGAGAAAAGGCTATGAGAGGAGAATTACGTAGTGGTACAGGTAAATCAAAACGGTTTTCATCTCCTTTAAGGGCAAGTGCTTCTATGAGAGGACCTCCAGGGTAGCCTAAGCCCATCATCTTGGAACATTTGTCAAAGCTTTCCCCCACCGAGTCATCCATGCTGGTGGCTAGGATTTCCATATGTTCAAAACTTTCAACCCTTATGACTTGTGTATGCCCTCCTGAGATGAGAAGTACAAGGAGGGGTAGGATAGACTCCTTTTCTATAAAAAGTGAGTAGATATGCCCTTTGAGGTGATGTACAGGGATAAGAGGTATGTCAAGTAAAGTACTTAAAGTTTTTGCCATAGCAATACCTTCAAGTAGTGTTACGCCAAGTCCTGGCTGATTGGTTACAGCGATGGCTTTCAGTTTTTCAAAGTAGGGTTTTGTCTCTTTCAGTATCTCAGGAAGTGCTACAGCATGAAGTCGTGATGCAAGTTCGGGAACCACACCGCCATAACATGAGTGTTCTGCTTCTTGGGATATCTTTTTATGATAAAGTACTTTTTTGGTGGCTATCTCAGTGATGGCTATAGAGCTGTCATCACAGCTTGACTCGATGCTTAAGATCATGATCTGTCCAATACAAGTTTTTCTATCATTTCCCATTTCCCATAACCGCTGTCATCATTGATATGCCCTGCATTTTTTATGATGGTTAAGGGGATATCATACTCTCTTGCCATAGCTTCTGCCTCTTCTACTTGGATGTATGGGTCATTGTCTGAGACGATCATCTGTACCTCTTTAGCATAGAGGTTTTCAGGTAGTTGACAAGGGAAAAAGGTTTTGATGGTATCTACTTCAGTCGTTAGGCTTGGGGGTGAGACCATAAAAAGTCTTTTGATTTGAGGTATCTCTTTCATAGTTGATTCGTTACAGAGCCAAAACCAAAGCGTATTGGCCAAAGAGTGGCACACAACAGTATCTGGCTTGAAATCTTCAAGTATTTCTTTGAGTTGTTTTACCCATCTGTTTTTGCTCGGAAAGTGACAGTTGTCAAGCAAGGGAAACGATACCGTTCCATAGTCTTTGGCGATAGCTGCGGCTAATTCTGCCTGCCAGTGTGGTGCATCGCTTCCGCCCCATCCATGAAGTATGAGGACTTTATCGTTGCTTGACATACGTTCTTACCTCTTTATCTATTTGGATGATCTCTTCTATGTTAGATGCTTTAACAGTTTCAAACTTTTGATAAGCATCTAACACCATTTCGCTCATTCCAAAAAATGAACACTTTTCTTCCTGAAACGCTTGTATCGCTTCTTCATTTGCCGCATTGATCACTACACCCAAATGAGGATGTTTTAAGATGTGTTCCTTGATGTTCCAGATAGGGTAACGCTCTGCTTCAATAGGCAGAAATTCCAAGGCACCTATGCTGAGTAGATCAGTTGGAGGCAAGATGGCTTCTTCCACTTCACCTCTTAGTGCAAAAGCAATAGGGAGTTTCATATCTACGCCCGCAAAGTGTGCAGTGGTAGAACCATCTGTGAATTCTGCGAGTGCATGGATGATGGATTTCTTTTCTATCATGGCATCGATGTTGCTGGTGTCAAAAAGCCATTTTGCCTCTAAAAGTTCAAACAGTTTGTTGGTCATGGTAGCTGAATCTATGGTGATCTTGTTTCCCATAGACCAGTTTGGGTGTTTGAGTGCATCTGAAAAAGTAGCATCTTTCATTTTATCCAGTTCCCAGTCTCTAAAGGCACCGCCGCTTGCAGTGATGTAGAGTTTGGAGACAGGACGCTCATTCATGAGGTACCACAATCCAAAGTGTTCAGAGTCAATAGGGGTGATAAGGGATATGTCGATGAACTCTCCGGCAACCACAAGGGACTCTTTGTTTGCCAGAGCAACCCTTTTACCAAGACTTGTGGCTTTGAGTGTAGGGGCAAGACCTGCATAGCCTACAAGTGCATTGACAACGGTATCACTTTTTGACATCTCTATGAGTTCCAAAATACCTTGTGCCCCACAGAGTACATTGGGGTGATTAACTTTTTCTTTGTCTGCTTCATTGGCAATAGCGACCACTTTAGGTTGATGCTCTTTGATCTGCTGGTTAAGCAGGTCAATATTATTGCCGGCTACCAGTGCTTCTATAGCAATGTTGTAGCGTTTTGCGATGATGAGGGTATTGACTCCTATGGAGCCGGTAGAACCGAGTAAAACGATACTTGACATAGATTAGATCAAGGATCTGAGTGCGATAACCATGATGACCGCACCAAAGAGGTACCCATCAATTCTGTCTAAGATACCACCATGCCCTGGGAGTAAGTCTCCAGAGTCTTTCACCCCTGCTTCACGTTTAAGATAAGACTCAAAAAGGTCTCCAAATATTGAAGCAACAGCAGTTACAAGTGTTACAATAACTGCGATCCACAGGTCAACAACATAAAGTCCCGCAAAACTACCAGCGATAGTTGCTATAGCGATACCACCGAAAACACCTTCAAGTGTTTTATTAGGAGAAGTGTCTGAAAACTTTGTCTTACCTATGGTTTTACCTGTGAAAAATGCTCCTACGTCGGTGAGTGCAACGGTAACAAGAAGCCAAAACATAGATGCGATACCAAAATCCTGATAGAGGATAAGAAAGAAGAGTATCCCACTGACCGGGTAAAGGAAAGGAAGGAGTAGTCTTTTGTCAAAATTATGAAAATAGGCAAGAGAAGAAGCAAATATGACTGCCATAAAGAAGAACAGATCATCCGGGTTAGGATAAAAATATGCAACTAGCCATAAAAGAGCAGCCCATACATACATGGAGGGACCAGTAAGTTTAAACAGTTTCATGGCTTCATAAAAGGCGAACATATAAATGACACCTAAAAAAGCCCACATAACAAAAAAGTTATCTACCCAACCAATAAATCCAACAAGTGCCAATAACCCAATTCCTGTAAGCCATCGTTC
>CAKZWP010000036.1:0-3067 GCA_937921845.1 uncultured Sulfurovum sp. | reverse complement strand
TGTTTCAGAGGATTTTGACTGGATGTTTGCAGAATTTGTTATGCCACAGGGCGTACAGTGGGGCTATGTAACGGCAGTCGGTATCTTTGCAACAATCTCTCAACTTTTGATGACCAAAGCGTATGAACTGACAAAGGCAGGTATCGTTGGTACAATTAGTTACAGTAATATTGTCTTTGCAGTAGTAATAGGTATAATGTTGGGAGACCCTATACCTGATATTTGGACAGTTTTAGGTATAATCTTAGTAATATTATCAGGGCTGCTAGTCGCTCTGCCTAAAGGACTAAAATGATTTTAATTGCAGGACCTTGTGTTCTAGAGAGTCGGGATGCTGTGATGCGTATCGCAGAGTCTTTAGGTAAGTACCATGATGACTGTACTAAAGATTTTTATTTTAAAGCAAGTTTTGACAAAGCAAATCGTACAAGCTTAGACTCATTCAGAGGTCCGGGACTGGATGAGGGACTTAAAATGCTTCAAGAGGTCAAAGACCAATTTGGTTATAAGATATTAACCGATGTACATGACTACACACAACCGGCAGCAGCGGCTGAGGTAGCAGATGTACTTCAAATTCCTGCATTTTTGTCGCGTCAGACAGATCTGCTTGTGGCAGCTGCAAAAACTTCTGCAGTAGTGAATATCAAAAAAGGACAGTTCTTAGCACCTGCAGCGATGGAACACTCTGTAGCAAAAGTACTTAAAACCAGAGGTTTTGATGGTGAAGTAAGTTATGAAAATTCAAAAAAGTATAACGTATGGCTTACAGAACGTGGGTCGAGTTTTGGGTACGGTAACCTTGTGGTAGATATGCGTGGACTTAAAACCATGCGTGACTTTGCTCCAGTGGTATTTGATGCAACACACTCTGTACAGATGCCTGCATCAGGTGGAGCGAGTTCAGGTGGAGACTCTTCGTTTGTACCTTACCTCTCACGCGCAGCAGCAGCAGTAGGCGTAGACGGTTTCTTTTTTGAAACACACTTTGATCCGAGCATTGCTTTAAGTGATGGACCCAATATGATAGAGCTCAGCAAGTTAGATACGTTGATCCAACAGATCGATGCGATTAGAACAATAGTCGAATAAACAAAATTAAAATACCAAAAATAAAAGGATGAAAATGAAAACAGTAGAAGGTCAACTCTCAGTAGATAAAAGTAAAAAAGTAGCGATCATCAATGCAAGATTTAACCACTTTATCACAGATAGATTGGTAGAAGGTGCAGTAGATGCTTATGCAAGACATGGTGGAAATGCAGATGATCTAGATCTTATCTTAGTGCCAGGTGCATTTGAAGTACCATTTGCATTGGACAAAGCATTGGCTTCTGGTAAATACGATGCCGTATGTTGTTTAGGTGCTGTTATCCGTGGTGCAACACCTCACTTTGATTATGTATCTGCAGAGGCTACAAAAGGTGTAGCAACAGTCACACTGAAGCATGGTAAACCAGCAACATTTGGTGTACTGACAGTAGACAGCATTGAGCAAGCTATAGAAAGAGCGGGTACAAAAGCAGGAAATAAAGGTGCTGAGGCGATGGTAGGACTTATCGAGCTCATCAACCTTTACAGTGAGCTTGATTAATGGCTACTAGACATCAAGCCCGTACTGCTGTAGTAGGGTTACTCTATGCCTACGATTTAGGGAATGAAAACATTGCAAAATTCTCTGATGAAATTTTGGAAGAGGGTAAAATACGAAATAAACAAAAAGAGTTTTCAGATACCCTTTTTCAGGGAACGATAGAAAATCTTGAAATGTTGGATGCTAAAATAAATGAACATTTGAAGGATTGGGACTATGATGCCATTGGTAAAGTAGAAAAAGCGATCATGAGATTGGGTGCGTATGAGATCCTTGTTGCAAAGACAGATAAAGCGATTATCATCAACGAGGCAGTTGAGTTGGCAAAAGCACTTGCAGATGAGAAGTCTCCGCAGTTTATTAATGGTGTGTTAGACGCATTAGATAAAGAGAAATAGAAAAAATGACGACCCCTATGACAAAACGTATGAGTATTGATGAAGCGGTAGAGCTCATCGAAAAAGGTGATTTAAAAACCCTTGGAAAGATGGCACTTGCACGTAAGAAAGAGATGCATCCCAAAGGTGTCACTACATTTGTCGTAGACAGAAACATCAACTATACGAACATCTGTTGGGTCGATTGTAAATTTTGTGCTTTTTATACACATGAGAAAAAAGAAGATGCGTACATTCTGACTTTTGATGAAATAGACCAAAAGATAGATGAACTTTTAGCCATAGGCGGAACACAGATACTTTTCCAGGGAGGCGTACACCCTAAACTTGAGATAGAGTGGTATGAAGATCTGGTGGAACATATCTCGAAGAAATATCCTCAAGTAACGATACACGGATTTTCATCCATCGAAATCGATTATATTGCCAACCGTTCGAAGATAAGCATCTCGGAAGTCTTAAGTAGATTAAAAGCAAAGGGACTTAGTTCTATCCCTGGTGCAGGAGCAGAGATACTTTCAGATAGAGTACGTGACATCATTGCACCTAAAAAGCACGATAAAGACCAATGGCTGGAAGTACACCGTCAGGCACATAAGCTTGGAGTCAAGTCAACGGCTACGATGATGTATGGTACAGTAGAGACAACCCGTGAGATAGTAGAGCACTGGGACTATGTACGTCAGCTTCAGGATGAGACTGGAGGCTTTAGAGCCTTTATTATGTGGTCATACCAAAGTGATCATACTCAGCTCAAAAGAGAATTGCCGACTATTACGAAAACAACACCAAATCAATATTTGCGTTATTTGGCAGTAGCCAGACTCTTTTTGGATAATGTACCGAACATACAGAGTTCATGGGTGACACAAGGCTCTTACATAGGACAAATGGCACTTCTTTTTGGAGCGAATGATCTGGGTTCTACGATGATGGAAGAAAATGTAGTTTCAGCTGCCGGAGCCAAAAATGAGATGAATCAAGAAGAGATGATAAAACTCATCTCTGATGTGGGTGAAAAACCTGCAAAACGTAATACAGCCTATGAGATTTTAGAGCGTTATTATTGATAGGA
>CAKZWP010000035.1:0-3989 GCA_937921845.1 uncultured Sulfurovum sp. | reverse complement strand
ATTTTTCTCAGCCAAAGTAAGGGTCCATAAAGTAATATGCTTTTCAAAATGACTGTCCTATTTGAAATGAGATACCATTCTGAGAAGTATCATTCACATTAACAGCTATGTCCATTTTAAATGGTCCTATAGGTGTCATATATCGCACCCCAATACCTGCAGAAGTAATAATATCTCCTGTGAAGTCATAGCTGTCTTCAGTGAGCATAGTATTGTCAGTAAAGACTGCACCATAAAAATCTCCCCAAACAGGGTAATCTGCTTCTAAAGAGAGATTAGCCATTGTTGACGCACCATTGATACTGTCTTCAGTAGGAGAGATAATCACACCTAGTTCTCTAAAGCCGTACGCACGGTTAGAATAAGAACCCCCACCAAAAAAATACTTTGATTCAGGCAGACTGTTTTCTCTTTCAGTATCTACGATACCTACCTTCCCTACAGCTGCCAAAGTAAGATTTGAAAATGTATGTATGATCCTGCCTTCATATAATGTTTTATAATAGGCACTTTCTTCTTCATCTTTGGAAATTCCAAATTCAGCATATGCAGCAAGATAGTATCCATATTTAGGATTAAGTTTAGAATCTCTGGCATCATAAATAAAATCAACATACGGATATAAAAGATTAAATGTACCTTCTGTTACAGCCTGTTCCAATTCTTCACCAGGTTTAAGATTGTCTAAAGCGTCAATCACAATATTTTCTAACGCAATTCCCGTCCTTAATCTCAATCTTCCAAGTTCATACCTCAAATATCCTCGAGCAAATGTTTTTTCTTCCTGGAATCCATCAAATTCCAAATTTGAATAACCTGCACTTCCCCCCAAATCAATATAATGACCATAAAGATTTAAAAATGCCGGTTTAAGATAACTTAAAACAAGCAGTTGCTCTTTTTTCGACCATGCAGCCTTAAGTGATATTTGTTGTGCATTCCCCAAAAAGTTATTTCTAATTATTTCACCATGTACCCTAGCACCTACATAAGTATCATATCCTGCACCTGTTTCCAAATGATATGGCTTTTCTATCTCTTCAAACTTGATGTCTACTGGTACAACATTATAAAACTTTCTATCTACGTTAATGAGGACGGAATCAAAACTATTAAGTCCATAGAGGCTATTGGATGTATCTTGCACTAATTCTGGGTTGAACCTTTCCCCTTCTCTTGTTCTTACACGTGATTTAACGACATCTTCATCTATCGTTTTTAATCCTGTCGTTGTTAGTTTTCCAAAAGTACATTCGCCACCCTTTTGCAATATATAGTGTACATCAACAGTATGCAGATCCAAGTCCACATAGGCTTTACTGTCCAAATCATAACTACAATGCCCATCGTTAAGCAGCTGTTGAATTATTTTACTTTTTATCGACACAAAATCTTTAGCCCGAAAGATATCATCCTTCTTAAATGTAACCAAATCAAAGATATTATAATCACTTGAGATATTGATATCTCTGATTTTTACAGGTTGATTTTCACTAATAGTTACGTATACCGTAGTATTGGTCTCTTTAATCGTAAAATTGGCATCATAAAAACCTTCAGATTCATAAAAACTTTTTAGAGAAGGTTCTAAAGTAGGCAGTAATTTATCTTTTATACGAGGTGTATCATCTTTCCAAAATTGAAAAAAACTTGGTGTTGTAATGCCTAAAGCATCTTGTATATCTACTTCATCAAAATGTTTTTGTCCGGTAAAATGTATCTCATGGGTAGGTAAAACTATCTCATCAGCGAAAAGAAAAGTAAACATATAGAGTGTCATAAAGATTTTAAATATATGCTGCATTCACTTTCCCCTTCTCTTATAAAATATTTTACCTTCACTGTTAACTCAACAAGTCCTTCACACTTTCAAAAGGATCTTTACCTTCTTCTATCATAGCATAGACCTCTTGGGCTATAGGAAGGTAAATCTTTTTATCTGTTGCTATTTTATAGATGGCTTTGGCAGTTGGTACACCTTCTGCTACTTCACCTAGCTCTTCAAGGATCTCATCCATACTCTTACCTTTGGCAATTCCAAGTCCTACCCGGTAGTTACGTGAGAGTGTGGAGCTTGCTGTGAGGAAAAGATCCCCTGCTCCGCCTAAGGAGAGGAATGTTTCTGTTTTTGCACCAAAAGCTTCTCCAAAACGGGTCATTTCCACTAAACCTCTGGAAATGAGTGCCGCTCTAGCATTATTTCCAAGACCTAATCCGTCACATACACCACCTGCTATAGCGATGACATTTTTATATGCACCTGAGATCTCTGCACCAACTACATCATCATCTACATAACCTTTTATAAAGTTAGGCAAAGCATCCGCATAGGTTTGTGCCAGTCTGATATTTGTAGAGCTTATTTTTAATGCTGTAGGAAGTGACTGTTGTACTTCTGCTGCAAATGAAGGACCAGAGATAAAAGCCAATCTATCTGCAGAAACAAACTCTCCATAGACTTCGTTAAGAAATGCGCCTGTACTTGTTTCTATCCCTTTTGCTGCAACAAGTATATTTTGTCCATGATCTACAAAATTTTCTTCCATCCATCCGCGAACAAACTGTGCAGGTATAGCTATCACCAGGTATTCATATGCTAAAGCTTCATTCATAGGAACAAAGTTTGCTATATCTTTACTGCGACGAGAAGAGATCACAACATCATTTTCTTGACTATAGGCATGATACAATGCCTGTCCCCATTTACCCGCTCCAATAATAGCTATTTTCATCCTTCTTCTACCCTTCTTACATTATTTTCAATCATTTCAACAAACTGTGAAGCGCTCTCATCATACATATCAAATATTCTACTCACACCTGCTAAAAGCAACTTTCTGTTATCTTCTTTCGTATCAGAAAGTGCCACGATTTCATCACTAAATCCATTTGCACGCAAGGTAATACTGTAGTATACATTTAAAGCTTCATCATTCATGGCACAGACTGCAATTCCATCATTTATATCCGGAGCTTCACTACTTTTTTGATCGATAAGGATCACATTGGTAAAACCATCATTTTTGGCTAGTTCATAACTCTCATTGCGAATCTCATAGATCGTTACTTCTATTCCCTCTTCTTTAAGCATTTTACACAGATGAATACTCTTATGTGTATATCCAAAAAAGTAAATATTTTTCTTCTCCTCCTGGGAGTGCTTTTTCAAGTAATTGAACGCTTTTGTATCTACCACATCATAAGGCTCGACCAAACCATCGACTTTTGTCGCTTCATATTGTGGACATAACTCGACTTGATTCATACGGGCATAAACCACAGAGTTAGCCTGAACACTTTTTGCATTGAGTATAAAGTAGATATTATTGATATCAGAGCTTCTCAAAGTAAGCATTGCGGCAATGTTACCTCTTTGATACAAGGTTGTGATGAGCTTAGCACTTGAGCCATCTGCATGTATCACATTATAGCCATCTTCCAGTGCAAGTTTGGCTTTATCTTCATTGTTTTCTATAATGACAGGTTCATAGGTTTTATGTATTTTTAATTTCTTAGCGATGGTCATACCCAAATGTCCATATCCATTGATGATCACTACATTCTGCATTTTATTTACACTGTTGATACTGTCTTGATTACGCAGTTCACTAAATCTTGCAGAAAAAGCAGAAACCATCACAGAAGTCACAAAAGAGATCATAGCGATACCAAAAATGATACCAAACATAGACACCACTTTACCTAATTCAGTCACAGGAGCGATATCACCATAACCGACTGTAGATATGGTCACCAATGCCCAGTAGATCGCATCAAGATAAGAACCCAATGCTTCATTGATACCAAATTCAAGCAAATAAAATATAGAACCAAATGTAAAAGTGACTCCCAAAAGCATATAGCCCAAAAAGACAAATTCAAAACGTTTTTTAAGCAATGCATTAAAAAGACTTGATGCCCCATGCATATAATGATACAGTTTTAACAGCCGTAAGATTCTAAATTTCGGGAAAATAGCTATAAGGTCG
>CAKZWP010000034.1:0-21292 GCA_937921845.1 uncultured Sulfurovum sp. | reverse complement strand
TAAAGAAGAGTGGTTATCATCAAGTAACTTTAGATGCGCACATGGGTGGTAGTATTGAGTTGAACTGTGATAGATGTGGAGACACATATAACTATGACGTGGACAATAAACTGCAACTTAAACTGAGCGATATAGTATCTGAAGATAAAGATGATTTAGATATAATTGAGTTTTTAGATGGCGAAATAGATATTTCGTACATACTACAGAGCGAAATAAATACATTTAAAAATGCTTATAATTATTGTGACAAATGTGACAATAGTGATGAAGATTTTGAAGTAGAATATTAAATAAAATTGTAATAAAGGACATAAAATGGCAGTACCTAAAAGACGTGTGAGTCACACAAGAGCAGCGAAAAGAAGAACACATTACAAATTGACATTACCAATGCCAGTTAAAGATGCAGATGGAACATGGAGAATGCCTCACCATATGAATATGACTACTGGTGAGTACAAAACAACTAAAGCGTAATCTTGATGATTAAGATTGCGATTGACGCTATGGGTGGAGACTTCGGTCCTGAGCCCATAATAGAAGGTGTGGTTCAAGCACTGGAAACAGAAAAATTCCTCCCTATTTTAGTAGGTGACGTAGAAGAGATACGCTCTTTCCTCCCCCCATATTATTCAGACAAAGTTGAAATTGTTGAAGCCTCAGATGTTATATCTATGAGTGAGCAGGCTACCAATGCACTTAAACGTAAAGATTCGTCTATTTTTAAAGCAGTTGAACTGGTACGTAACAAAGAAGCTGCTGCTGTAGTTTCAGCGGGCCATAGTGGTGCAACTATGACTCTGGCTACCTTACGTATAGGACGTTTACCGCATATATCTAAACCGGCATTGGCAACATTGATGCCAAGTGTTGTTGCTACTAAGACTTTAGTATTGGATGTCGGTGCAGTAACAGACTGTACACCTCAGAACCTTTATGAATTTGGTGCTATGGGTGAAGCGTATGTACAGAAGATCATGGGAATTAAGGCACCTAAAGTTGGGCTTTTGTCTAATGGGTCTGAAGATTCTAAAGGTAATGCTTTGACCAAAGAGGCCTTTGGTCTGCTTCAAGGTTTAGATGGTTTTGTCGGTAATGTCGAAGGTAGAGACATTTTTAACGGTAACGTTAATGTGGTAGTCTGTGATGGATTTACAGGTAACATTCTACTGAAAACAAGTGAGGGTGTAGTATCCACTATCTTTACTATGATGAGACAGCATATTCGTAAGTCATTGCCGGCAAAGATCGGTGCACTGATGATGAAAAGAAAAGTGTTTGGAAATATGAAAAAGCAAGTTGACTATGCAGAGTATGGTGGAGCACCACTATTGGGTATCAATGGTTGTGCTATTATCAGCCATGGTAGCTCTAATGCAAAAGCGATTAAAAATGCTATTTTCCAAGCGATCAGATATACAGAATCTGATGTAAATACGACGATAGAAGAACTACTTACAAACGATTAATAACGCTTAACGCTTATTACCACGGTATCCGTGGTAATAGCTATTTACTTTAAATAATCAACACATTTCTCACTACATTTTAGAACGCTCCTTAGAAAATTATGGTAAAATAAGACTTATAATTTATGGCTTAAGGATAACCATGTCACAAACAAAACCAGTATATGCTTCATTTAGATCTATAGGTGCCTATGTCCCTGAAAAGATTTTGTCTAATGCAGATCTAGAAAAGATGGTAGATACTACAGATGAATGGATTTTGAAGCGTACAGGTATCAAAGAGCGTCATATAGCCGCTAAAGATGAGTACACAAGTGATATGGCTGCCAAAGCTTGTGAACTTGCCATAGAGCGTTCGGGTATAGCAAAAGAGGAAGTTGATTTAGTACTTTGTGCTACGGTAACACCAGATTATTTTAATATGCCTTCAACTGCATGTATCATCTCAGATAAGATCGGTATTAGAGATGTTCAGGCATTTGATATCTCTGCAGCGTGTAGTGGGTTTGTCTATCTGCTTTCTGTGGCTAAAGCATTTATTGAGTCAGGAATGAAGAAGAATGTACTTATCGTTGGAGCAGAAAAGTTTTCTTCTATTGTTGATTATACAGACAGAAGTACATGTATTTTGTTTGGAGATGGTGCAGGAGCTGCGATGATCTCTGCTACTTCGAATAAAGAAGAGGGTTTCATAGATTTACATGCAAGTGCAGATGGCTCTTATGCAGACTTTTTGGTAACTCCGGCACCTGGTGCTATTCATCCTGCGAGCCAGCAAGTGATTGATACAGGGCTTAATTTTGTGCAAATGAAAGGAAATGAAACCTTTAAGCTGGCAGTAAAAACGCTCACAAAAGATGTGAAAGAGATATTGGCGAAGAATGATATAAATTCTGATGATATACCACACTTTATCCCTCACCAGGCAAATTACCGTATTATCAAAGCAGTGGGTGATGCCTTGAAAATGAGAGAAGAACAAGTGGTACTGACTGTAGGTAAATATGGAAATACTTCAGCTGCCTCTATCCCTATGGCAATCAATGACATTTGGGAGTCTGGAAGATTGCAAACAGGTGAACTCATGTTACTTGATACATTTGGTGGTGGACTGACGTGGGCAAGTGCTTTACTTCCTTTTGCTGGAAAAGCAAATAACTAAGTAGGTATAAACTTGAAAATAGGGTTTATTGGTGATGTAGTCGGTAAACCCGGACGTTTGATGATCAAACGTCACTTGACGCGTCTCAAACAAGAACATTTTGTTGACTACATGATAGCAAACTATGAAAATGCAAGTCATGGTTTTGGTTTAACTGAAAAAAACTGTATAGAATTGCTCGGTTACGGCATTGATATGATGACAGGCGGTAACCACAGCTTCGATAAAAAAGAGATACTCACTCTTTTTGATACTTATCCTCTCATACGTCCTATGAACTATCCTAAAGAAACACCTGGTAAGGGGATTTTTGAAACCACTATCTTGGGACATGATACAGTGATCTTAAATCTTATGGGACATTACACTATGCCTTTGGTCGATAACCCTTTTACGATGATCGTAGAAGTGGTTGCAAGATTAAAAGAACAGGGTTTTAAACATATCATTATTGATATGCATGCTGAAGCAAGTGCAGAAAAACAGGCACTCTTTAATATGCTTAAAGATGATGTATCTGCGGTACTTGGTACGCATACCCATGTTGCTACTGATGATCTACAAGTAAGAGATGGCTGTTGTTATGTGACAGATATAGGGCTTACAGGTTGTTGTGATGGAGTAATAGGTATGGAGAGTACGGTACCAGTAAAACGTTTTCTTACAGGGATTGGAGGGCACTTCGATGTACCTGATGAATGTAAATCACTTTTGCAAATGGTTGTGTTTGAACTAGATGATGATGGGCGTTGTGTGGGGGCTGAGAAGATCAAAATCTATGATGACAAACCCAAAATAGTTACGAAGGCATGGATGGATATGTAGGGAGAAAGATGTTTTCTCCTTAGGTATTACGTTTGATCCTTACTTTCTTGGGGTTAAATAGAGCAATGGCTTCTTTTATCATGGGCTCTTCAAGCAAGGTAGAGGGGTCTTTCTCTTTGGCTGCTTCAGTTTCTCCTGCTTCTGGAGCGATACAGGAACTTTTCATTTCGATATCTTCTATCATGGAACCAGAGTCCGCATCTTGATGCGGAGGAACCTCTTCTTGTGTAGGCTCTTCTTTTTCTATAGAGGGTGTATCAATTTTTTTTTTAGGCATGTTGACAATTTTAGTATCAAAACCAAAAATATCTTTTACAAACATATTGATAAGTCCCCAATGGGTAATGAGTGTTTTTTTATCTGCACCCTCAGCCATAGAACCCCATGTAAGTTTGTTATCTTCAAAGTTTTCAAACGAGATATTACGTTCAAAACAAGCACCAAGGTCATAGTCTCTATCGTAAAGTTTTTTGACCAGTGCATCAAATGTTTTTTGATGCGGGTTTATTGTTGGTGTAGAAGGTTGTGTCACTACTGGTTCTGCGATAGGCTCTACATCAACAGGAGCCTCTTCCTCTTTTTGAATAGGAGGTGTAGGGTCATTTTCGATGATTGGAGCTTCTGTGACTGGTTCTTCTGTGACAGGAGGAGAAACTTCTGCTTCTTCTTGTACAGCAGGTTCTGCTTGAGGCGCTGCAGTAGTAGGAAGTGTAGCAACTATCTCCTCTTCAGTGATAGTGATGATTTCTGATGGTACAGAGAGATCAGGAGAGGGAGTGGTCACCATAATTTCAGAAACTTCAACACCTTTGAGTTCCTGTTCGAGACCACGTATCATGGTATCTATATCTTTGATCTCTAAAGATTCCATCATTTTAAAGAGTGACAGGGAGAGTACAAACTCACTGTCACTACCAAGAGAGAGTAAGCTTTTAGATTCGGCGATAACCCTAAAGAAACGCTCTATGATCATAGGACTGAAGTTGCCTTTACCATTGAGAAGCAGGTCTTTGAGATAGAGTGTCAGTTCATCCAGTATCATCTCCGCTTCATAGTCTGCTGCCAGTTTAATAAAGGCTAACACTTTTGTTGTGTCTTTCGCCATAATATCAGAGAGTAACGCTTCCAAATGACTTGGTTCAATGATACCAAGCATCCCAGTCACCGTGTTTACATCTACAAAGTTTTTGGAGTAGACAATGGCTTGATCCATCAAGGTAAGAGAATCTCTCAAGCTTCCGGCACCGGAACGTGCAATGATGTCCAAAGCATCTCTTTCATACTCTATTTTTTCAAGATTTAAGATATGCTCCAGGTGTTTGAGCACAAGATTTTGAGGAATTTTTTTAAATCTAAAATGCTGTGTACGTGAAAGGATGGTAGCAGGCAGTTTTAGTGGATCTGTTGTTGCCAGGATAAACTTCACAAAATCAGGTGGCTCTTCAAGTGTTTTGAGCAGTGCATTAAAAGCCTGATTTGTGAGCATATGTACTTCATCGATGATAAAGATTTTGTAACGTGCAGAGCTTGGTTTATATTTGGTGTGCTCGATAAGGTCTTTGATGTCATCGATACCACGGTTGGAAGCAGCATCCATTTCAATGATATCCATATGGCTGTTTTCGATCGCCATGACACAATGTGTACACACACCACAAGGATGAGATGTAGAGCCTTTCTCACAGAGTAAAGCTTTAGCAAAAATACGTGCAGTAGAGGTTTTTCCGCTTCCTCTGAGTCCTGAAAAAAGGTAGGCGTGAGAGAGTCTGTCTCCCTCAAGAGCAAGTGAGAGTGTCTGTGACACTGATTCTTGTCCTATGAGGTCATCAAAGGTGGCAGGACGGTATTTTCTTGCTAAGGCTAAAGACAAACAAACTCCTTGGTTTTATTGCTATTATTGTAGTTAAATTTTACTTTTGATTGGTATAATCGAAGTAAATAAAGTGAATCTTCAAGGGAAAGATATGAAATGGAAAGGTGGAAGAAAAAGCTCCAATGTAGATGACAGAAGAGCAACATCCGGTAAGAGTGAACGGGGTATGCCATCTATGCAAACCATGATGATCATATGGCCTCTGATCAAACCGTTATTTAAAACAAAAATCGGTTGGGCGATCATAGCACTGGGTGTTGTAGCCTATATGAATGGATTTAACCCCCTTTCTCTGCTTGGTGTAAATACTCCTTCTTCAACACCGGTCAATCAAGCCCAGGATGATAAGAATGCAGCTTTTATCTCTACGGTGTTAGCCAGTACTGAAGATGTCTGGAAAAAAGAGTTACGTGGTTATAGAGAACCGGTAATGGTTCTATACCGTGGTGGTACACAGAGTGGATGTGGATTTGCCAACTCTGCGGTAGGACCTTTTTATTGTCCTACGGATCAAAAGGTGTATCTAGATCTTAGTTTTTTTGATGAGCTTTCACAAAAACATGATGCTCCTGGTGACTTTGCCCAGGCTTATGTACTTGCCCATGAAATAGGACATCACATTCAGAATCTGCAAGGCACACTTTCCAAGGTACAACAGGCAAAACAGCAGTGGGGAAACAGTAAAAAATCCAATGCACTACAGGTACGAGTAGAGCTACAAGCAGATTGTTATGCCGGAGCATGGGCACACCATGCACATAAACGTTTTAATATTTTAGAAGAGGGAGATGTGGAAGAAGCACTTAGAGCGGCCAGTGCCATCGGTGATGATACTCTTCAGAGAAAATCTACCGGTACGGTCAGACCTGATGCCTTTACACATGGAAGTTCACAGCAGCGTGTAGAGTGGTTTAGGCGAGGACTTCGTACCGGTGATGTGAGAGAATGTAATACGTTTAAGTAATTTCTCTTCATCGTTCTTGATCCCGAGAATAACGGGATCCATTGCGTATCAATTCATCTCTAACCCCATATTAGATATAATCCCCTTAATTAAATAATCACAACAATGAAGCGAGAAAATATGAGTTACAATCCAAGTGAGATTGAAGCCAAGTGGCAAAATAAATGGGACGAAGAGCAGGCTTTTGAGCCGGATGATGCTTTAACGAGAAAGAAAAAATACATCTTAAGTATGTTTCCTTTTCCTTCTGGTCGTTTACACATGGGACATGTGCGTAACTACGCCATAGGTGATGCTTTTGCCCGTTACTACAGAAAACAGGACTTTAATGTGCTTCATCCTATCGGTTGGGATGCTTTTGGTATGCCTGCTGAGAATGCTGCCATCAAACACGGACGTCATCCTAAAGATTGGACATATTCTAACATTGATTATATGAGAAAAGAGCTCAATACACTTGGACTTTCATTTTCTAAAACACGTGAATTTGCTACCTGCGATGAACTCTACACGAAATGGGAACAAGAGTTTATCATCAAAATGTTTGAAGAGAAACTGCTTTACCGTGAGTCTACGACGGTAAACTGGTGTGAAGATTGTCATACAGTTTTGGCAAATGAACAGGTTGAAGAGGGGTGTTGTTGGCGTTGTGACAATGAAGTAGAACTCAAAGAGATGCCTGGGTATTATCTGGACATTATCAAGTATGCAGATGATCTCCTTGAGGACTTAAAAGAGCTTGAAGGAAAATGGCCTTCACAGGTACTTACGATGCAAAGTAACTGGATAGGTAAATCTCAGGGACTCGAATTTGAGTTTGAATTAAGTGAGGCCAGTAAAGAGAAACTTGGTGGAAACTTTGACAAATATACCGTATTTACCACGCGTCCAGATACAATTTACGGAGTGACCTATTCTGCACTTGCTGCAGAGCATCCTATTACGAAGTATCTTATAGACAATAATCAACTTGATGAAGATGTAGCGCAAAATATCACACATATAGCCAATATGACAGAACGTGAAAGAGCACAGGCAGATAAAGAGGGTTACCCTCTTGGTATTTCTGTGATCCATCCTCTTACAGGTGAAGAGATCCCTGTATGGACTGCAAATTTTGTACTGGCTTCTTATGGTGGTGGTGCGGTCATGGCTGTGCCTGCACATGATGAGAGAGACTTTGAATTTGCCTCTAAGTATGATCTTCCTATCAAAAGAGTGATCTCTGGTGGTGAGGAACTTCCTTACACACTTGAAGGAGAGCTTGTTGATTCAGCAGCGTTTACAGCGTTGGGTAATTACGAAGCCAAGGCCAAGATCATTGCGATGTTTGAAGAGACAGGATTTGGTAAAGGTACGACAAACTTTAAACTCAGAAACTGGGGTGTAAGCCGTCAGCGTTACTGGGGAGCACCGATCCCATTTGTGCATTGTAAGAGTTGTGGACTTGTTCCTGAAAAGATAGAAAACCTTCCTGTTGCTTTGCCGGAAGATGTAGAGATCACAGGTGAGGGTAATCCTCTTGAGAATCACCCTACATGGAAAAACTGTGCTTGTCCTAAGTGTGGCCAAGAGGCTGTTCGTGAGACAGATACACTGGATACTTTTGTACAGTCAAGCTGGTACCAGTTCCGTTATGCAACCAATCCTAAAAAATGGAATGAAGTAGGTATAGATAAAGAAGAAGCCAATTATTGGTTAGGTGTAGATCAGTATATCGGTGGAATCGAACATGCCATCTTACACTTGTTGTATGCGCGTTTCTTTACTAAAGTACTTCGTGACCTTGGTTACCATGACATCAATGAGCCTTTTGAAAATTTATTAACCCAAGGTATGGTACTGATGGATGGTGCGAAGATGAGTAAGTCTAAAGGGAACACTGTAGACCCGGATGCACTTGTTGAAAAGTATGGTGCAGATACAGCGAGACTCTTTACGCTTTTTGCCGCTCCACCGGCCAAAGAACTTGAGTGGAATGACTCAGCAGTAGAGGGTGCATTTAGATTCATTAAAAAACTCTATGACAGAAAAGAGAAAGTCACGCAAAACTCTTTGCCGCAGATCGATCAGGGAAGCTTGAGTAAAGAGTCTAAACTTGCACGTGTCAAAGTCTATGAAGCGTTACAAAAATCATCTGATGTGTATGAGAAGACATTTGCTTTCAACACACTCATTGCAGCATGTATGGAAGCTCTGAATGCATTGGACAAACAAGATGATGGGGCTGTCTGGACTGAAGGTATGTACATTATGCTAAACCTTCTTGAACCTATCATTCCTCATGTAACCACGGAGCTTAGTGAAGCGTTGTTTGCACGTAAAAACTTACAGGCTGTTCTTGAAGTAAAAGAAGAAGTTTTCGTGCAAGAGAGTGTTCTATATGTGGTGATGATAGGCGGTAAAAAGCGTACTGAAATAGAGATGAATCCTTCTGCTACGCAAGATGAAATTTTAGCTGCAGCAAAAGAAGCCGGAGCAAAATGGCTTGAAGGTATGAGTATCGTTAAAGAGATCGTTGTGCCAAATAAATTGGTAAACTTAGCTGTAAAACCAAGTTAAAGATCATAGGAAGAGAGGAAAGTATGAATACTATTGTGAAATTTTGGATGACGGTTAGTATGGTGTTACTTGTAAGTGCTTGTGGGTACAAGCCTTCCTCTCATATGATTCAAAATGTATTTAGCGATACAGTGTATGTAGAGGTTATAGTTGATAGAGCTGAACCTGAAAATGCACCATATGTCAAAGATGAGATGAATCGTTTGATTTACACACGTTTTAAGGGACGAGTTGTACCTAAAGAACAGGCACAGAGTCAAATTCGACTCTCTTATACAGGAAGTACTTTTACACCACTTTCGTATGAAAATGGGTATGTAACACGTTACCGTGCAAATATCAGAGTGAAGTTTGACATGGTGAATAAAGAAGGTAAGGTTAGTAAAACGATTTCGAGTATTGTTGAATCAGATATTCAAGAAAGTTCACTTACCTCTTCTGTCCTTAGAACCGAAGCTATCGGTAAAGGATTGGCAAAAGCATTGGATGAATTCTTGGCATATGTAAGTGCTAAAGGGATGCTAAAAGAAGGTAAATAATGCAGCCTTTTGACAGATTTCTTGAAGATAAACCTCTTTACTATAAAGAGATAGACCATGAGCGCGTACATAGTGCTTATGTCATGTTGAAACCGCATATCAGACAGCCTAGAACGATTCATGTTGTGGGAACCAATGGGAAAGGTTCAACAGGACGAATGGTTGCACATTTGGCACATCAAAGTGGTCTCTCTGTTGGACACTTCTCTTCTCCTCATATTTTAAAGTTCAATGAACGTATTTGGCTGAACGGCAGTGACAGCAGTGATGAAGTACTTGAAGAGGCACATCAAAAACTTTTTACGATCCTGGGTCAAGAGATGAGTGAAAAGTTGAGTTACTTCGAGTATACGACTCTTTTATCTTTTGTCGTATTTGAAAATTGTGATTTGATGGTTTTGGAAGCAGGATTGGGTGGAGAATTTGATGCGACGAATGTATGTGACAAAGCACTTTCTGTTATCACACCTATCGGCATAGACCATCAGGCTTTTTTAGGCGAAAGCATCGAAGAGATAGCGGGCACAAAGATACGAAGTATTCAGGAGCAAGTGTTGTTGGCCCCTCAAGTGTATGATGAGGTACGTGAAGTCGCTAAAAAGATAGCAGATGAAAAAGGTGCAAAATTACATCTTTCTCTATATCCAAGTCATAAGATGGCAGAATTGGCAGTGATCGTTCAAGAAAAATCCTGGGGAGATTATCTGATAGATAATGCTTGTGTAGCACTGCAAGCCTTAGATATTTTAGATATCTCTTATGATGTCAATGATTTGCGTTCATTGGAACTCTTTGGACGTTTTTATCCATTGACAGAAAATATACGCATTGATGTTGGGCATAACCCTTTAGCTGCAAAAGCCATTGTAAAAGCATTGGACGACAAGGTGGTTCTCATCTATAACAGTCTTGATGATAAAGATTATGAAGCAGTGTTACAGACACTTAAACCTAAAATAAAGCGCGTAGAGATCATTCCTATTGATTCACAAAGAGCGACGACTTTAAGTGAGATAGAAAAGGCATTGGAAGAAGTAGGCATTGAGTATGGCTATTTTGAGAACAAGATAGACAAAGATGAACATTATCTGGTGTTTGGTTCATTTTATGTCGTAGAAGAATTTTTAAAGAAGATACATGTACCAAAGTAATATTTACCAATACCTCGAAACGCTAAAAGAAGAAAAACTGCTTATCTGTAAAGATGACAAAGAAGCAATACAGATACGAGATGTAGCTGTCCTTCTTGGCTTTGATACCTTTGTTCTTCCAGACCTGCGTGTAAGTGTAGGGGAAGACCTGCGTGCCTATGGTGAAGATGTACAGTTGTTGTTCCTCCAGTTGGCTTCTTTTCACAAAAGCACAAAGAAAAAGGTTCTTATATCACCGTTAAGAACTTTGCTTATCCCTTTCCCCAAAGCTGAACTGTTTGATACTCAGACCATAGAATTTGGTGATACCTTGGACTTACAAGAACTCAAGGATACCTTATATCAGTGGGGGTACCATTTTACGGACATTGCAGCCAGTCGTGGAGAAGTCTCTTTCCGTGGGGATATCATAGATTTTTATCCTATAGATGCAGATAAACCTTATCGTATCTCTTTGTTTGATGAAGAGGTGGAAACGATCCAGCATTATGATGAGGGAACGCAGAAGCGTCAAAGTGATGAGTTGGAGTCTTTGACATTTACACCGGCATTTTTAGCGCTTAGTAAAACCCAACACGAAGCACTCAAAAATAGAACGGAACGAAGCACTTATGATACCTTTGTCAAAGATATAGATTCGCTTGGACTCTGGCATCTTGATGACCTGGGAGAGAGTGCTTTAACGCTTTTTGATTCTGTGTGGGCATCTGCTCTGGATGATGAATTAAAAGAAGTCTATGAATTGGACGAACCGCTTGTCCCAAGAAAGTCATTTTTATTACCAGCTATCCCGGAAGGCAATAAATACCGTGACCTGGAAGTAGTGCATCCAAATAAATTACTCGAATCTCATAAAGATAAAAAGATCACCATTATCGCTAAAAATGAGAGTATCGTACGTGGTTCAGAATTGGACTCGTTTGAAAACATTGAGTTTGTCTATCAAGAGGGTATCGTCAATCTGTTGGGTGCAGACAGACTCATCCTTTCACTCAACAAGCCTATAAAACGTAAAAAGGTAAAAAAAGCCAGCATTATACTTGATGAACTAAAACCCGGTGACTACGTGGTTCATGAAAATTACGGAGTAGGTATCTTCAAGGGGATAGAAAAACGGGATGTACTGGGAGCTACCAGTGAATTTGTAGTGATGTACTACCAAAATGAAGACTCGTTGCTCATTCCTGTTTCGAACCTTGAAGTCATAGACCGTTATGTGGCTGAGGGTGGAGCCTTACCTATACTTGATAGACTGGGGAAAGCAAGCTTTAAAAAGCTCAAAGCCAAAGTCAAAGAGAAACTTTTTGCCATTGCTTCACAGATCATCAATCTCTCTGCGCAACGTCACTTGAAAAAGGGTATCACACTTAAAAGAAACATGGAAGAGCATGCCATCTTTATGTCAGAGGCTGGTTTTGTACACACTGAAGATCAGGAGCGTGCCATTAACGACATGTTGGATGACATGAGCTCTGGTAAGATGATGGACAGACTGCTTTCTGCAGATGTGGGGTTCGGTAAAACAGAAGTAGCCATGAACGGAATGTTTGTAGCGGTCAAAAACGGTTACCAAGCCATGATGATAGCCCCTACGACACTGCTCAGTTCGCAGCATTTCAAAAGTCTTAAAGAGCGTTTTTATGAGCACGGTATAAAAGTAGCCAAGCTTGACAGGTTCTCCACGACCAAAGAGAAAAATGCAACGCTCAAAGGGCTGGCAGAAGGAACTATAGACGTGGTTGTAGGGACACATGCCTTACTGAAAGCCAAATTTAAAAACCTTGCGCTTGTTATCATCGATGAAGAGCATAAGTTTGGTGTCAAGCAAAAAGAGGCGCTCAAAGAGATATCCATTGATGTGCATCTGCTTTCCATGTCTGCAACACCGATTCCTAGAAGTCTGAACCTTGCTATGTCTGAAGTTAAGTCTTTTTCTGAAATCCTCACACCTCCTACGGAACGTCAAGGGGTACGTACTTTTGTGAAGAGTTATGATGATAAAGTCATCAAAGAAGCCATACTCCGTGAGATGCGCCGTGGTGGACAGATATTTTATGTCTTTAACTCCATTGCCGGGATAGAAGAGAAGAAAAAAGTACTTTTAAAACTCTTGCCAAAACTTCGTATCGCGGTCCTTCACTCCAAGATATCAGCCAAAGAGACAGAAGATGAGATGATGCTTTTTGAAGATGGTGAGTATGATGTACTGCTCTCTACATCTATCGTAGAATCAGGTATCCATATGCCTCATGCCAATACAATGATCGTCGATGGTGCAGACAATTTTGGTATTGCAGACCTGCATCAGCTTCGTGGTCGTGTAGGACGTGGAGGTAAGGAGGGGTATTGCTACTTTATGGTCACAGACAAAGAGCGTTTGACAGACAATGCAAAACGCCGCCTGCTTGCACTTGAATCACACTCTGATCTGGGGAGTGGGGCTGTACTGGCCTTTCATGACCTAGAGATACGCGGTGGAGGAAACATCATCGGTGAAGCGCAGTCTGGACACATTAAACAGATAGGATACTCACTCTATTTGAGAATGCTTGAAGATGCGATTAAAGAACTCTCCGGACAAGATAAAGAGGTGGCACAGAACATCGACATGAAACTTTCTATCGATGCATACCTCAATGAAGAGCTTATAGAAGAAGACAGACTACGTCTGGAACTTTACCGACGTCTCTCTTTATGTGAAAGTATAGGGGAAGTATATGAGATAGAAACAGAGATAGCAGACCGCTTTGGAAAACTCGATGTGATCACCAGACAGTTCATCGATGTTATTGTGATGAAGGTACTGGCAAGAGAAAAAGGCATTTCAAAGGTCTCATCTTATGGTGAAAATGTCTTTATTGAGTTTATTGATGAAAACAAAGAGAGAGTGGTACTCAAATCACGTAGTAAAGATGATGATGATATCATCGCTACAGCGATGGGGTATTTGAAAACATAATTTTATCAGCATGTACTAATTAACCTAATATTATACTTAAGTATATAGTTTATGAAAGGGATATATGAATTTTTTTGAATCAGAAATATTAAAAGGTAAATATTTCCCTTACAAGAGTCGTGATAGACTAAGAGCAACCATGGTCAACTTGTTTATTTTGGCTGGTGCTTTTGTGATGCTTCTCTATGCTTATGAAAACCTAGTTCAAGGCTACTATGTCATGTTATCCGTTGAGCTGTTCATTATTTTGATCTTGATGGTAGCCTATCTTGTATTTCCCCACTATGTCAACATCAATCATACGTCCTATATGATACTTGGGGCACTCACTTTTTTACTTTCTATGTCACTGATCGTTCCAGATCAAGACCCTGAACTTTCACTCTTCTGGTTGGCTGCTTTACCTATATTTGTTTTCTTTTTTCTAGGGGTGGAAAAAGGTATCAGATGGAGTACGAACATGTTTATTGTTTTACTCTTTATACCTTTGGTTTCTTATTTGACAGGGGTACAGTTTGTCTATGAATGGGAACTGCTTTCTCAAATTGTTTTAGGATATTTGGTCGTTTCGTATATGCTCTACATCATTGAAAGTGAACGAAGTTCTTATGAAGAGAGATTGAACATCGCACTTGAAGAGAATAAAATACTTTTTAAAGAAGTTCACCATCGTACAAAAAATAATATGCAGGTAGTGATGAGTTTACTTGAAAGCCAATCTTTTAAAATCGATGATCCTAAATACAAAAAAATGTTTGAGACACATGTAGACAGGTTAAAAGCGATGAGCTTGATGCATAAAAATCTTTACACCAATCACAGTTATGAAGAAGTAGATATCCAAGAGTACCTGGAAGAGATAGCACAAAATTTACAGACATATACAGAGTATAATATTCGTACAGATATAGACCCAATCATTATAGATATGAGAATAGCCATGAACATTGGTCTCATTTTTAATGAGGCCGTGACCAATGCCATTGAACATGCTTTTGACGGAGATAAAGGGAATATTGATATCTCCTTTAAACAATTAGGTGAACGATATAGTTTATGTATTCAAGACGACGGTAAGGGTTTTGATACTTCATTAACATACAAATCTTTGGGTTTGACCCTCATCAAAGACCTAAGTGTCACCTTACCTCATAGCAAGATTAATATAGAGGGCCAAAACGGTACGAAGATACAGATCTATTTTGATAAAGAGGAGCATGTATAATGAGTTTACCTCAAAATATTGTGATAGTTGAAGATGAGGTGATCACACAGCGTTATTTACAAGATATACTTGTGAACAATCATATAAATGTATCGGGTTGTTTCGATAATGCATTAGATACGTTAGAGGCACTTAAAAATATAAACTGTGACATGATCTTAATGGATATAAACATCAAAGGGTCAATGGATGGCATCCAGTTATCCAAAAAAATTTTAGAAAAGTATACATTTCCTATCGTCTTCATTACCGCACACAATGATGATGCAACACTTGAAGAGCTACTGGAACTTGCACCGTATGGTTTTATAAGTAAACCATTTTCAAGTAAAGAGATACTTGTTACATTGAAGATCGCATATAAGAGATATTTGATACATAGTGAAGTATCTAAAGTAAAAACAAGTGACGAACCTACAGATATCATCATCAATGATTACTATACATACTCACGAAATGTATCTGTATTGTATTACGATGGACAAGCAATTAAATTGAATAAAAAGCAAGGGCAACTTTTAGAGATCTTAAGTAAAAATATCAATCATACGGTAGAATATGATACGCTTATTTCACAGCTATGGGAAGATGATACAGTAGCAGATTCTACCCTGCGTACTTTAGTCTATTCTATCCGTAAATTGCTTCCTGATCTACCTATCGTTTCTCATAGTAAAGTAGGGTATTCACTACAAAGTTCTCATTCACTTTAGATTCGATGGTTATTTCCGACAACACTCAATTATTAACCTTCAATTAACCTCACAAAAGTATACTTTCTACATAAAAATGTAGGAGAGTAATTTGAGTCAAATCATAGAAAATATCAAAACAGAAATTTCTAAAGTACTTGTAGGACAAGACAAAATGGTCGAAGGGCTTTTGGCAGGTTTACTTTGTCGTGGTCATATACTTCTAGAAGGTGTTCCAGGACTTGCAAAAACCACAGCGGTCAATGCTCTTGCAAAGACACTTGGTTTAGATTTTAAGCGTGTACAGTTTACCCCTGATTTACTTCCTTCTGACATTATAGGTACTGAGATCTATGATCCTTCTAACAATACATTTAAGATCAAACAAGGTCCTGTTTTTACCAACCTTTTACTTGCCGATGAAATTAACCGTGCCCCAGCCAAAGTGCAATCTGCACTACTAGAAGTGATGCAGGAGAGACAAGTCACTATAGGTGATGAAACATTCAAAATTGACCTTCCTTTCTTGGTTATGGCAACACAAAATCCTGTTGAACAAGAAGGTGCTTATGAACTCCCTGAAGCACAGCTTGACAGATTTATGATGAAAGTGGTTGTGGGTTACAACACAAAAGAAGAAGAGTTGGAGATTGCAAGACGTGCTGCAAATAACAGTTTTGGTGACATACAACAAGTAGCAAGCATTGAGGATCTCAATAAAATCAGAGAAGAAGCACTCCAGGTACATATGGATGAAGAGATAGAAGCGTATATCATAGAACTTGTAGCTGCGACACGTGATCCTAAAGCATATGGTCTTGAAGAACTTGAAGCCTATATAGAGTTTGGAGCAAGTCCTCGTGCGAGTATCGATATGTATAAGGCAGCGCGTGCGATCGCTTACTTGAAAGGGCAGGATTATGTCTCACCTATAGAGATAGCATATATCGCTAAAGAGATCCTTCGTCACCGTATCATACTCTCTTATGAAGCACAGGCGGAAGAAGTGACACAAGATGAGATTATAGAGAAGATTTTAGCAGCAGTTCCAATTCCGTAGGTATCAATTTTGAACAAAGCTGTAAAAAAAATTATTCTCAAAACCAAAAAGCAAGTCTATGGAGATATGCTGGGAAACAATGCATCACTCTTCCAGGGTGAAGGCTTTGAATTCGCAGAACTCCGTGAGTATGTCTATGGTGATGATGTTCGTAAGATAGACTGGAAGACGACAGCAAAGCTGGGAAAGCCTTTTGTAAAAATTTACAAGGAAGAGCGAGAGCTTAACGTCGTGGTGGTTTCGATGCTTGGCGGGTCTGTCTATTTTGGAACCGTCAAACAAAAGTCGGATATTATGGCAGAAGTCGTCGCTACACTGGGTTTTTCAGCTGTAAAGAATGCTGACTTGTTTTCACATATGGTTTTTGCAGATAAACTGTATGATGTCAGTAAAGCAAGTAAAAAACTCTTTTCCGTACATAAAGCAGTGGAAGATGTAGTTGAGTTTAATCCTATAGGAAAAGAGGGTGATTTCTCTGCTTTGATAGAAACATTGCATAACCGTTTGAAAAAGAAGTCTTTGCTTTTCATCGTGTCTGATTTTGTGGGAGATATAGACTTGAAGTTACTGAGTAAAAAACATGATGTGTTTGCAGTGATGGTACGTGATAAATTTGAAGAAGACCCTTCTGAACTGGGTTATCTTAGACTGATAGACATGGAGACCAAACAGAGTTTTGAGGGTGATGTGGACAGTGCTACACTCAAGAACTATAAAAAAGCACTGCATGATAATGATGAAAAACTCTACAAGCAGTTTAAAAAACAGGGTGTACGGTTTACAAAGATCTATACGCATGAAGAACCGGCACTTAAGCTGATGAAAAGAATGAGGTAACAGAGATGGATACAAATCAAACAGCAAATATCAATGAACAGCTTAGAGATATTAAACCCTTACTTGATATACCGGACAGTTCTTATTATATCTATTGGGGGTTGATCGACCTTGCTATTTTCTTAGGAGTGGCTATTGTGTTTTTTATAGCGAAGAAACTTTGGGATAACAGAAAGATCAATCTTGCAAAAGGCTATCTTGAATCCATTAAAAAGATAGACTGGAACGATACCAAAAAGTCTGCCTATGAAGCCACACACTATGCAAGACTTTTAGCTACAGATGAGAGGCGAAAAGAACTTTTTTCTCAACTAGAACCTATGCTTGAACAGTATAAATATAAAAAAGAGGTAGATGAAGTAGATCAAGATACGAAAAACAAATTTAACCTTTATGTGCAGGTGGCTGATGAATCAGTTTAGTTTTGAGTATCCATTCCTATTAGGGGTAGTACTTCTTTTTATCATTTGCAGCATTTGGTGTAAGGAGAGAAGTCGTGCTATCTTTTTCCCTCATGTAAAAACACTGATGGCAAAAAGTGCAGGTAAGTCATCATTACTTTCCTGGTTAAAGTGGATAGGGATCACGGCTGCAGTGGTTGCTTTGGCCTCACCAGTGATCACAAAAAGTTACTCGAATACTAAAAAAGAGGGACGTGACATCGTACTTATTATCGATTCTAGTGATTCTATGCGACAGCGTGGATTTGATCCTTCTGACCTATGGAGAAATAAGTTTGATGTCGTAAAAGAGGTGGTAGGTGATTTTATAGAAAAGAGGGAGAATGACCGTATCGGTATGGTCACTTTTGCAGACGTAGCTTTTATTGCATCACCGCTTACCTTTGAAAAAAAGTTTTTAACGGACATTACAAAAATGCAATCGATGGGTATGGCAGGTAAACGAACTGCGATCAATGATGCAGTGGTTCAGAGTTATAATCTACTGAGTAAAAGCAAAGCCAAATCGAAGATAGCCATCTTATTGACAGATGGTATAGACAATATGAGTAAAGTGCCGTTTGGGGATGTTAAAAGCCTTATAGAAAAGCGTAATATTAAACTCTATGCTATCGGTGTAGGGGATGCACGTGATTATAACGGAGAGTATCTTAAGGCACTTGCAGATGCGGGAAAAGGGTTGGCATTTGGTGCAAAAGATGCAACAACACTTTCTCAAATTTATGATGAGATAGACCAACTTGAAGCAACAAAGATTGATGATAAAAAGATAGTGCAACATACTTATCTGTATATCTATCCGCTTTTTTTAGCCATACTGAGTCTGTTACTGTTCATCTATTTTAGAAACAGTAAGGGGGTCTAGAGATGAGTTTTGTAAATCCACAGTTTTTTTGGGCACTTATTGTTCCTTTTGTTATTTTTGCATATCTGATCTCTACCAACAAAGAGAGACTCTCTCGTATTTTTGATGAGAAGGTACTGAAACGTTTGAGTGCTACAGATGAGAGTATGCCTTTAGTCGTACGTAACATATTGATGCTCTTGGCACTTTTCCTAATGATCGTTGCGATGGCCAGACCAGTGATAGAAAAAGGTGATAAAACGGTAGAGGTACAGGGATTGACACTGCTTACGGCTCTGGATATCTCTGGATCTATGCGAAGTAAAGATGTCTACCCTAACCGTTTGACCTTTGCCAAAAAGAAGATGAGTACATTTTTTGATGCTATGCCAAGTGATGAGATAGGTGTGGTAGCATTTGCCTACAGTCCTTTTGTATTAGCCCCTTTTTCAAGTGACAAAGAGACACTTAAAATGATGGTGGAAGGTGTAGATGATTCGTATATCAATATGGGGTCTACCGACTTTTCCGCTTTGGGTGATTTGGCAAGCTCTTTACTCGAAGAGAAAAAACCTAAGATCCTGGTGCTTTTTACAGATGGTGGAGACAAAGAAGCCATAGCCGGCTTTACAGAGATACTTAAAGCAAATGAAATTGACCTTTATGTGGTACTTGTTGGAACAGAAAAAGGAGCTCCTGTGATCGATGAAAACGGAAAACCTTTTACACTTGAAGACGGTACCATAGCGATCACGCAAAGAAACGATGCATTGGGTGAAGTAGCCAAAGAAAATGATGGTGCGTACGTTGTAGCAAGTACCGGTAAAGAAGATATGGCACAACTAGTTTCTGTGATACGAAGTAAATACACAAACCAACAGCAAGGTGCAGTGACAATCAAAGAACGTGTGGAGTACTTTTATTATCCGTTAGGGACGGGGCTGTTATTTTTGCTCATTTCATTTAGTTCGATGCCTAGAAGGAGAGAAGTATGATAAAGTTGATGTTATTGATGCTGAGTACGGGTGCGTTACTTCATGCCGGACTTACTGACTTCAAAACCATAAAAGAAGCAAATCAGGCATATGAAGCCAAAGAGTATGCTAAAAGTGCAGCCTTGTTGAACAGTTTAGATACAAAGAGTCCTCAAAAACAGTATGACATAGGAAATGCACTCTATAAAGATGAAAAATATGATGAAGCCATTGAAGCCTATGAAAAAGCAGAGGGTGTAGATGAAGCCACAAGACTGCATAACATCGGTAACAGTCAGTTTCAGAAAAAAGAGTTAGATAAAGCTATTGAATCTTATGAAAAAGCCTTGAAGCTCAAAGAAGATGAAGACACTAAGTTTAACCTTGAATTAGCCAAAAAACAGAAGCAAAAAGAAGAAGAGCAAAAGAAACAAGAGCAAAAAGACCAAGAGAAACAAGACGAAAAAGAGAACGACAAAGAAAAAAATAAAGACGATAAAAAAGACCAGGATCAAAAACAAAATAAAGATCAAAAAGAGAAAGAGCAGAAACAACAAGACCAAAAGAATAAAGATCAAGACAAACAGAAAAAAGATGACAAAGACGGAAAGAAGAAAGAAGAAGATAAGAAAAAAGAGGGAGAGAAAAAGAAATCTGACTCTCAAAAAGAAAAGAAACCTCAAAATAAAAAAGGTGATAAAGAATCAGGCCAACCTAAAGAACAAAAGAAAATGAGTAAAGAAGATAAACTCAAAGAACAAGAGTTGAAACGTCTTATGAAAAAGATGCAAAAAGGCAAGACACCTACCATGATGTATCAGATGGGTGAAGGTGAAAAAGGTCAAAGGAGTGAAGATGCAAAACCTTGGTAAAGTATTAGTCATAATAGCAGTAAGTTTTCAATACTTGTGGAGTGCAAGTGTTGAAGCTACAGTCTCTAGTATGGAAGTTGTGAGTGGTAATGCAGTGCAATTACGTATTATAGCTACAGGCGATAACGTGAAATTTCCAGATATTCAAACGATTGATGGGTATAATGTCCAAGGTACGCATACAGGGAACAGCAGTTCGTACAGCTATATCAATGGGAGCATGAGAAGTCAGCACTCTACGACAAAAACTTTGACCTTTTTCCCCACTAAAAATATGACTATTCCTTCGTATGAAGTAGAGATAGAGGGTAAGGTTTATACAACAAACCCAATAGCAATCACCCTAGTTAAATCCAACGCACCTACCGGACAGAACAATGATATGTTTTCTTTGCAGATGCGTGCAAATAAAAACAGGGTCATGGTGGGAGAATCACTTATGGTAACGGTGTATTTCTCTTTGAAAAAGGGTGTGAGGTTATCACAGGAAGTCCAGTATACACCACCTGCTTTTCCAGGCTTTATCGTCGCGGACGGGGCTGAACAAAATGCCTATATCAAAGGCAACTATCAAGTTCAGGAAGTAAGGTATATCCTCACTCCACAAGCAGAAGGAAACTTTACTGCAACTCCGGCACATGCCAAAGTGGGCGTAGCAGACAGAAGCAGAAGAGATATATTTGGTATGAGCTTTGGGACAAAATGGAAGCAGATGGCATCTAACAGTCTGGAGATAGAAGTGTTACCACAGGAAATAGAGAGTGATCTCGTGGGTGACTTTACCGTTGATGCAACGATAGATGCACAAGAAGTAAAAGCA
>CAKZWP010000033.1:0-6253 GCA_937921845.1 uncultured Sulfurovum sp. | reverse complement strand
GTGGATGAGGGTGTAAAGTTTTCACTTGAGCGTTACGTAAATGAAGTGAAAAAGAAAAAGAGTGAAACGAAGATCATGATACTCACAAATAATGTGAGAGCACAAGCTGGTTTCTTCTCTTTGGGTGTAGATGATGTAATCTATCAGCACGGTGAGTATCCGGATCTTGTTGCTGCAAGAGTTTTGGCAAACATGAGACATCTTTTTGGCACACAAGTAAACATTGATAAGCTTGTTATCGATATCGCAAATAAAAAGATAGAGTATGATGAGAAGATCGTTTCTCTCAATGGTAAGACATTTGATATCTTGGCATACCTTGCACTTCGTAAACAACGTGTCTTTTCAAAAGATGAGATCATTAATGCACTTTGGGAAGAACCTGAATATGTCAGTGATAATACCGTTGAGGTAGCTATTAACCAGATCAGAAAAAGACTTAAGAGTATTTTAGGTTTCCAAGTGATCCATACTGTACGTAGACGTGGATATAAATTTTCTTATTAATACATTCTTCTGAAGAAAGAGCAAAGCTCCTTCTTCATTTATCTCACTAAAGCTACGCCTTTAACGAGAATTCATTTTTTTACAATCTTTTAAAAATATTGCTATAATCTTCAAAAAACTTTAGAGGATATATAATGCAGCTTAATACCCATCTCAATATCAATACGTCACTTTGTGGAAAAGTGATAAAGCTTCAAGAAAACTATGCAGAAGTACTTCTGCATACCACACAACAAATGGTGGCTGATACACAGGGTTTGGTACACGGTGGTTTTATATTTGGTGCAGCAGATTATGCTGCTATGAGTGCAGTGAATGATCCTTTCGTAGTACTTGGTGCATCAAGTTCTAAATTCATAGCCCCTGTGAAGGTAGGTGATGCAGTCATATGTAAAGCTTCAGTTGTGAGTATAAAAGGTAAGAAAGCTGAGGTAGACGTAGAAGCTTTTGTCAATGAAAAGTTAGTGTTTGAAGGCAATTTTACGACGTTTGTATTACCTGCACATGTCTTAGGCTAATAGAAGCTTATGTTATACTTCATTTTTTAAATACGACTCAAGGTAAACTACAATGAAAAAATTTCTACTCTATGTTTTTTTAGCTCTGGCAATATTTGCTTCCATTTTAACTTACATTCTCTATAGTGAAGGGGCATTTGACAAACAAGAGCCTACAAAACAAAGTGATTTAGAACCTTTTATGAAGTGTGAAGCAGGAAAATGTGCTGCAGGAAAATGTGCTGCAAATTAATAGTGCAGAGGAATACTATTAAATAGTACTCTTCACCTGATCTATCCAAAAAGGTATGACTCTTTGTTCTGCTTTAAGCGTAGTGCTCATCCCATGACCTGGATAGATCGTGTAGTCACCTTCTATGGTAAGCGCTTTTTCCAAACTCTTTACCATCTCTTCACCACTTGATGAAGGGAAATCCCACCTCCCTATACTTTGTTCAAAAAGAAAGTCTCCACTGAACCATACATCTTGGATCTCTATGATACTGCATCCAGGAGTATGTCCCGGGAAGTGACGGAATTTTATCTTCACACCTTCAATGTTGAGCTCTTCATCACCTTCGATGATATAGTCAGGTTGACTTGGTGGAGTACCTTGTCTAAGAGGATCATCTGTAAGCATAAAAACATCACCTTTAGGACAATAGATAGGAAGCTTTAGTTTCTCTTGGACTTCAGCATTCGACCATACATGGTCAAAGTGGCCATGTGTGTTGAGTATGGCTACAGGATTCGTAACATTGTCAAGTACCCATTTGGTAGCACCCATACCAGGGTCTATGATGAAGTCTTTCCCGTCAACTGTAGCAATATAACAGTTGGTTTGGTAAGTTCCCATTGGTTGTATTTTGATTTGCATGATATAATTCTCCTATGAATATATTTAGTCTTTTAGAACGTGCCATTATCAGTGATGATATTCTTATGAAAGAGGAGTTGACCACTCAGTGTTTGGAGTATTGTATCCAAAATGAAATAAGGTGTGATGATGATTTTACACCTCTGTTATTTTCACAACCGTCATATGCTTCCAAATGTCACATTGTAGATCCCCGAGAGTTACCTGCTAGAAAAGACTTTGAGAGTAAAGAAGGATTGGCTACATTGGTACATGCCATTGCACACATAGAGTATTCTGCTATCGATCTGGCACTTGATGCAGTGTATCGTTACCCACAGATGTCTAGTGCATATAAAGTAGACTGGCTTGAAGTAGCCAGTGACGAGATACGTCACTTTAAAATGCTGCAGAGCATATTGACAGAACTTGGATATGTGTATGGAGATTTTCCTGTACATTGTGGACTTTTTGACGCGGCAGAACATACGGCAGAGAATATTTTGGACCGTATGGCGATCATCCCGCGTTATTATGAAGCGTCAGGTCTTGATGTCAGCCCTCAGATCATTAAAAAATTGGACAACAAACGTAAAAATCCTCAGGTGAAAAAACTAATAGATGCACTACATATCATTTATGATGAAGAGATAGATCATGTGCACAAGGGTGATAAATGGTTTAAGTACCTTTGTAAAGAAGAAGGAAATAAAGAGGGTACAGAAGAACAGGTGTATTTTGAAATACTGGAACGTTATCATTTACTCAGTAAACATCGTCCGCATGTAAATGTGGAAGCGAGAAAAGAAGCAGGTTTTTCCTGCTCTGAGATAAAAAAACTGGGTGCAAAGGAGTGTTCATGAGAGCCTTCTTTGAAGAGATGTTCTTTACGCCAAAGTGGTACCATTATCCTCTGATATTACTTCTCTTTCCTCTTTCTGTCCTTTACGGAATCATGATGTCCGTACGCAGGATGGTCACTTCCCAAAAAAACTTTGGAATTCCTATCATTTCTGTGGGAAATCTTATCGTTGGGGGGAGCGGTAAAACTCCTTTTGTCATAGCACTTGCTTCACGACTAGAAAGTGTAGTCATTATTTCTCGCGGATATGGTCGTAAAAGTAAAGGAATGGTTGAGGTCAGTTCTGAGGGAAAGATACTTGTCGATGTAACAGAGAGTGGAGATGAACCTATGCTTATGGCACAGTCGCTACCTCATGCTAGTGTTATTGTCAGTAAAGATAGAGAACTTGCTATAGCGTTAGCCAAAGAAAAAGGTGCAAAGTGTATCATCCTGGATGATGGATTTAACCGCGTTGAGATAGAAAAATTTGAAATTTTGCTTGAGCCTGAAAACATCAAAAACTATTTGCCTTTCCCTGCAGGTGCATTCAGAGAGTTTTGGTTCAATAAAAAATATGCAGATATTGTGGCTAAAGAGGGAGAGGCATTTCATCGACAAGTAGATTTTGAAAACCTTAAAGCACAAATGCTACTTGTAACGGCTATTTCAAATCCGAATAGACTTGATGCTTACATGCCAGAGGGAGTAGTGCACAAAGTTTATTTGGAAGACCATGCCTATTTTGAGGAAGAAAAGTTGAAAATGCTTCTATCTGAGTATAAGGCTCTGAGTCTTCTTGTCACAGAGAAAGATGCAGTAAAAATGCAGGACTTTAAGTTGCCTATCTCTGAAATGAAGTTAAAATTAGAGATTAAAGAGACCATTTTCACTCAAGTAGATGAATATATAAAGGGATACCCACAATGAATAATAAGATCGATGTTGTAAAAACGCTGCTTGAAGCTTTACCGTTTATCAAGAAATTTGCCAATGAAAAGATAGTTATTAAGTATGGTGGTTCTGCACAAACAAGTGATGCGCTCAAAGAACAGTTTGCACAGGATATTGTACTTTTACATCTTGTAGGGATGAAACCTATCATCGTACATGGTGGAGGTAAAAGTATTACAGATCTTCTTGCGGATCTAGGTGTTGATACGAAGTTTGTAGATGGGCAGCGTGTGACGACAAAAGAGGTGATGCGTATTGCAGAGATGGTATTGAGTGGAGAGATCAACAAAGAGATAGTCTCTTTACTTGATAATCACGGCTCTAAAGCGATTGGAATTTCTGGAAAAGATGGTGGTTTCTTAAAGGGTATACCTAAGGACTTTGAAAACTTTGGTTATACAGGGATCATAGAGCATATCAACCCCGAAATTGTAAATAATATCATTGATGATGGAGCGATACCTGTGATTGCTCCTATTGCAGGAAGCAGTACTATGGGACATCCTGGGTTTAATATCAATGCTGACCTTGCAGCAAGTAAAATTGCTGTAGCCCTGGAAGCAAGAAAGGTACTTTTCCTGACAGACACTCCTGGTGTGTTAGATAAAGAGATGCAACTCATTTCAACCCTAAGCATAGAAAAAACGGAAGCCCTCAAAGCAGATGGAACGATACAAGGGGGTATGGTACCTAAAGTGGATGCCTGTATAGAAGCTTTACGTGGTGGAGTAAAAAAAGCACATATCATAGATGGTCGTGTAGAGCATTCATTACTTCTGGAAATTTTGACAAGTTCTGGTGTAGGAACTTGTATCGAACTATAAGGTGGAAACCATGTTGAAAAAATTAGTAACGGTTCTTCTCACAACATTATTGTTTTTTTCTGTTGTGCAGGCAAAAGAATCTGCGAAGAAAAAAGCGCTTAAAAAAGCAGTTTACCATGCAGTATGGGAAAAGACATACGGTGGAAATGACGGAGATATTGCAAATGGTATCGTAGCACTTGACAAAGGTGAGTACGCTATGGTTGGTACATGTAAATCGTTTGGTGCACAAGGTACAGATATGTGTGTCGTGCGTATGAATGGCAAGGGTGAGATAAAGTGGCACATATTGCTTGGTGGGAAGAAACAAGATGTTGGTAAAGCCATAATTCGTGCAGCAGACGGCAGTCTCATCGTACTTGGAACATCCAAGTCCTTTGCTAAGCACTATGACAGAGATATTTATGTCGCAAAAGTATCTCTGGAAGGTAAATTGATCTGGGAGCAAAGTCTTGGTGGTAATCGTGATGAATTTGCCGGGGGAATAGCAAGAACAGATGATGGCGGTTTTCTTGTTGTAGGTGACAGTAATTCATATGGTAATGGATATAAAGATGTCTATATCGCCAAACTTGATCAAAATGGAAAAGAGATCTCATCTCAGGTGATCGGTGGAGAAAAAGAAGACAGTGCCCAAGCACTGACACGTACAGCTGACGGTGCTATGATGCTTGTTGGATACCGTGAGCTTGAACGTTCTGGAAATACAGACTTTTTTGTGATGAAATTAGACCAAAATGGAAAGAAAATTTGGGCTAAAACCTACGGAGAAGAACAAGCAGACCGTTTAAATGGTGTGACAGCTACGGCAGATGGCGGCATTGTAGCAACAGGTTCAACACGCTCTTATAAAAGTGCACAAACAGATATGTCAGTGATGAAATTAGACAAAGACGGTAACATAGGTTGGCATAAAATTTATGGGTTTAAATATTACGAATATGGCAATGCTGTTGTTAGTACAGGTGATGGATCAGTGATGGTTGCTGGAGGTACAAGTACTTTAGGCAAGGGTGATCACAGTGTCTATATGATTGCACTTGATAAATCAGGAAAACTTATTTGGTCGCATGTCTATGGAGACAGAGGTAAGGACACCATGAATGCAATTGCACGTATGGATGATGGAAGTATGATTGCAGCTGGTGGTAGTGACAGTCACAGTAGAGCAACAAAATTTTATATGTTAAAAATAGATACACACTAGATTTAACCCCGTAATGCATATAAAAGTCAGAAAAAAGTCAGAAAATAGTAAATTTTTAAATATTTTTAAAATTTAAGTTCTTTTTATTAGATAACTGTGCTATAATCTCTTCATACGGTTATACTGTATTGAAAAAGCCAAGTTCATCGCGAGGTGGGTACGGAAAGTCATGGGTCTCACGTAGATCGCCAGACTACCAATAGAGATATAAACTCATCTATCTTTTTAGAAAGTTCATTTCTTCTATTACCTGAGTATTTTAGTGTTTATTTGTCTCTATGATTTTTATTAGTTGACATTCTTTTCCCTAAAAACATTCTTCTCCTATTATTGTAGGGCAAATAGATACTAGATACTTAAGTTTACTTCAAACCATATTCCTCCCCTGATTCTTATAACCCTTAGCTTATTTAGCTATAATTATCGTTAATATAAACAGTAGGATAATATAGATGCAATTTATTGAGACACGGGGAAATGACGGACAGAAACCTTCATCTGTACCATTTTCAGAAGCGATACTCAGCCCAAGTGCTAGTTTTGGTGGGTTATATGTACCCACAGAAC
>CAKZWP010000032.1:0-3374 GCA_937921845.1 uncultured Sulfurovum sp. | reverse complement strand
GAAGACAATAGAGGCACCTATACCGTGAATATGTCTCCATAGCCAACCATAACCTACTTCGCTCATGATCGTATAGTTTACAGAATCAAATGCCAGATTTGTGTCTGGTTTGTAGTACATAAGTAAGAAGATACCAGAAATGACGAGTATACCGAATGTTGCAGCAAGTACCATACCCATTGCCCAAAGAAAGTTAATATCTTTTGGGATCCAGTACTCAGTGTTCATCACTTTTTTAATGGTATTGATAGCTAAACGCTGATCCAACCACTCATTCAGATTTTTTGCTTTTTCAAAGTGTGCCATAAACTCCCCCTATACCGTGATGCCAGCATCTAGCATTTTTTGATACTCAGGACCTGCTTCACCAAGTACGATCTTCGTTCCATCTATTTTAAATGGAGGGATTTCTAATGGACTTGGTGGAGGACCAAATTGCTGATTTCCACTTGCATCGAACGCACCACCATGACACGCACAGAAAAATTGATGATCATTCTTTTTATACGCTGGAATACATCCTAAGTGTGTACAGAGTCCTATAGAGATATGAAATCTATCTGAGCCAATAACGATATCTCTGTCATCTGCCTTCATATCTGCTGTTTTTTTCAAAACAAAGATAGGCTTCCCTCTCCATTTTTCAACAACCAGTTCATTTGGTTTAGCGGCACTTACATCAATAGTAGTGAAACCGGCTGCCTTTACGCTTGGCAATGGATCCCACGAACGCTTTGCAGCATAAAGAGCACCTACACCACCTACTGCAGCACAAGCTCCAAGAGCCATACCCATAAAGTCACGACGACTTTTTTCTTCATTAGCCATATTTCTTCCTCCTCACTATTATAAGTATAATACAATATTATATTGTATACGACTTGGGATTAACTTGGGGTTAAAAAAAGGGGTTTAAAGGCAAAGGAAGAGGGTAATTTAGAGGAAATGTTACTGCGGGTAAATTAAGACTATAATAGTCTCAATTTATAATTGTTATAACTTATTGTTTTAATACGATACTTTCATCGTCATATTTTATGCCCTGTATTTGCATAATATAACATTAATTTTTTCCTTTAGGTACTTTACCTTTTTGTGCCATTTTTATATGCACATGAATAATTTCTAAGGCTGCAGGTGTTACACCCGATATCTGTGATGCTGCAAATAAAGTAGGTGGTGTCGCAATTTGCATTTTCTCTATGATCTCATTACTCAAGCCTGAAATATGACTATAGACAAAACCTTCTGGTATTTTAATTTTAAGCATGTCATCCATCTGTAAGATCTGCTGTTGCTGTTTCTCTATGTAACGGCTGTATTTCGCCTCCACAAGGATTTGCTCTATGACCTCATCATCATACTTATCAAAATCCGGCAAAAGTGTGACGAGTTTCTCTCTGTTAAAGTCTCCACGTCCTATCACATCCAGCCAATAGGTTCTATCGTTTATCTTCACTGCACCTATGGATTCCAACTTTGCTAAGAACTCTTTAGTAGGCGTTACATGATTGACTCTTAAGTAATCCAATGCCTCTTCCAAGTTCGCTTTTTTCTCTTCAAACTGTTTGATATAATCCGTATCCAAAAGCCCTAACTCTTTTCCATAATGCGAAAGTCTCATATCTGCATTGTCTTCACGTAAGAGCAATCTGTACTCTGCACGGCTTGTGAACATACGGTAAGGCTCTTTCGTTCCTTTGGTTACCAAGTCATCTATGAGTACTCCGATATAAGCTTCATCACGTCTAAGAATAAAGGGTTCTTTGCCTTGTATACTCAATGCAGCATTGATCCCTGCCATGAGCCCTTGTGCAGCTGCTTCTTCGTACCCTGTGGTACCGTTGATCTGACCAGCTGTATAAAGCCCTTTGATCTTCTTCGTCTCAAGCGTATGCTTCAAATCAGTTGGCTGGATGTAGTCATACTCTATGGCATACCCGTAACGTACGATTTTCGCCTCTTCCATACCTGCAACAGAACGTACCATTTCAAGCTGTACATCTATTGGTAAGGATGTACTCATACCGTTGATATAGTACTCTGTCTCATCGATGGTTTGAGGTTCTACAAAGATCTGATGTCTGGGTCTGTCTCTAAAACGGCTGATCTTGTCCTCTATACTTGGACAGTAACGCGGCCCCACACCTTCGATCTGGCCAGAGAACATCGGTGCTCTGTAGAAATTACTCTCGATGATCTCATGGGTATGTTCGTTTGTATATGTCACATAACAAGGTAACTGCGTAGGATTAAACGTTTTTTTGTCTGTTCTGAAAGAAAAAGGCGGTGGCGGTGTGTCTCCAGGTTGTACTTCCATAATAGATGTATCTACACTCTTCGCATCGATACGCGCACATGTACCTGTTTTAAGACGTCCGATGTTCAACCCTAAACCACGTAAATACTCAGCCAACTCCACTGAAGCAAACTCACCTTGTCTTCCTGCCGTTTGTTTTTTCTCACCTATATGGATGAGACCATTGAGGAATGTCCCTGCAGTGATGATGATCTTAGAGGCTGTATATGTGTTACCCAATTGTGTGGTTACACCTTTAACTTCACCCTCTTCTACTACCAGACCATCTGCTATCTCCTGTTTGACATCAAGATTCTCCGTGTTCAATACCACATTACGCATATAGATACGATACTGATCCATATCTATCTGTGCACGACTCCCTCTTACTGCTGGCCCTTTGGAAGCATTGAGTGTTCTGAATTGTATACCTGTTTTATCTGTACACAGACCCATCTCACCACCAAGTGCATCTACTTCCCGTACCAAGTGACCTTTTGCCAATCCACCTATGGCAGGATTACAAGAAGAAGCCCCTATCTGTTCTGCTAATATTGTGATCATCAATGTTTTACTGCCCATACGTGCAGAAGCCAAAGAAGCTTCTATACCTGCATGTCCACCACCGATAACTATGACATCATAATTCATAAAAAACCTTACCTCTTATTCGCAAGCAGGAGCAAGGAACAAGAAAAAATATATATTTTGCTATAATAATCGAATTATATCCAAAAAAAATCATTTTAAAATACGACTAGTCGTATGAGCCAACTGCTGAAGTTATCGTAGTGTATAGCTTTAGCATGACTTAGCGTCAGCGTAGTGTTTTGGGCTTTGCTCACAACACGTTCTAATCAAGGAAACATATGTTTACAGGACTTATACGAGAAATCGCCACAGTAAAAAGCTATCAAAACAATATTTTAACCATCAAGTCAAAACATCCCGCAAAACTTGGTGACTCAATCGCCATCAATGGTGTCTGTCTTACTGTCATCAAACTGCATAGTGATGGTTTTGATCTTGAACTGGCAGATGAAACACGTTCTATCATCGATGAAAGTAAGATCTC
>CAKZWP010000031.1:0-5155 GCA_937921845.1 uncultured Sulfurovum sp. | reverse complement strand
CTCTTCCATGGCTAAAGGCGGATTGAGAGATTTGGTAGAGGGTGGTTTTTGTCGTTACTCTACGGACAATCAATGGCTCGTACCTCACTTTGAGAAGATGACCTATGATAATGCCCTGCTTTCAGAAGTCTACCTGAAAGCGTATCATGTAAGTGGTGATGACTTTTACAAGTCAGTGGCGTTTGAAACCATAGACTTTATGATGAAAAATATGAGTGAAGATGCTCTTTTCTACTCTGCCTCTGATGCAGATACAGAAGGTGAAGAAGGCAAATATTTTGTCTACACTTATGAAAAGGCTTTAAAATCTTTTGAAAAAGCTGGTATCCCAAATAAAGAACATGCTGCTCTTGCCAAGGCTCTGCATATCACAGAAGAAGGAAATTTTGAAGGGAAGAACATCGTTCGTATAGATGATCCTGTCCATAATGACATCCCTTACTATGATGAAGCCATACAGGCGCTCAAAAAGCGCAGAGAAAAACGAACCTACCCTTTCATAGACAAAAAAGTACTTGTCTCATGGAATGCCATGATGATAAAAAGTCTTTTCAAAGCCAGCCGTGTAGACAATGCTTACCTACAACCAGCCATCAAGTCACTCGATGCATTACTTGAGAGTATGTACATAAACTCTGAACTCTTTCACTCAACACTCATGGGGAAAAAACCAAAAATAAAAGCATTTTTGGAAGATTATGCCTATCTTGCAGACGTACTCATCGAAGCGTATGAGAGCACACTCGATGAAACGTACCTAATTACGGCAACCAAGCTGACAAACACTGCTATAGAAAAATATTTTGACCAAGGCAAGTGGAAGTTCTCACGTGGAGAGTTTGAAACCAATGCAGACATTTATGACAGCTCCTACCCTTCTTCTGTAGCGACCATGCTCTCAGTACTTTACGGCATCTCTTCTTTGGTAGATAGTGTCTATAAAAAGTTTGTCTTTAAAACACTGGAGATCTACTCTTATGATGTCATGCGCCAACCCATCTCTACACCGCGTATGAGCCGTATGGTCATTCGTTATTTAAAAGATGACATCATCATTAAAGCAAAAGAAGAAAAGCTCAGACCACACATCAGAGATCTAGACACTTTTCCTCATCCTTTTTCTCTTTTAAAAAATGACACCAATGACGGATTTATGCTCTGCAATACAAATAGCTGTTTTGGACATGAAAAAGATTTTAAAGGTGTAATGGAAGTTTTAGAGAAACGTTAATGCGAGTTCTAATTGGTCTATTATTTCCTTTCCTTTTACTCGCACAAAATAAGTTACAAACACGTACCCAGGTACTCATGGGTACCTTTGTAACTATTACTCTACCTCAAGAGTATAATCAAGAAACTACAAAATCATTCGAACTACTAAAACGTATCGAAGATTCTCTCTCTAGCTATGACCCTAATGCGACTCTTGCCAAACTCAATAAAACGCATCATGTACACACTGACACTTATTTGTCTGAAGCCATTAAACTGGCAAAAACGTATTATGATGAGAGTGATGGTTTTTTTGATATCACTATTGGATCAATCTCAAAAAAACTATACCATTTTGGAGAAGAGAAGACTTACTCTCCATCAAAACAAGCCTTGCAGAATGCACATCTAGACATAAATGGCATATATTTAAATGATCAAAATATACAAACCGATGAAAACATCATCATAGACTTGGGAGGTATAGGTAAAGGGTATGGTGTCGATAAAGCAAGTAGATATCTTAAAGAGCAAAATATTACGGATGGTATAATAGCAGTGAGTGGAGATATCAGATGTCTAAACACTTGTGAGATATATTTACAGTCACCCTACTCGGAACAGACATTTGTCAAAGTAAACAGTAAACACCCTGACCTATCTATCTCAACAAGCGGAACCTATAGAAGGTATGCCCACACAAAAAATGAGCATCACCTCATCAATCCCAAAACTGCTTCACAAGGCCGTGAATTTGTTTCAGTATCACTTTTTACTACTGCCAACAATGCTAAAATTGATGCCTATGCCACGGCAATATCCGTTATGCCTAAAGATAAGGCATTAGATTTTCTAAAAAATCATAAAGATATTGGCTTTGTAATCGTTGACAATCATGGAAAAATACTCTATGGAAATATAACGGATCTTGTTGATATAGAGTGGCTAAGCTACAATGAAAAACCAACCATCCCGAGCATCACTAAAAAAAACAAAACAAAAATAACCATAGATAAAAGTTTGATCCATCCAGATACTAATAATCCAAAAGTAATCAGTAAATAAGAAAATATATCAAACAATGCAAAAACAAAAAGTAGCATCGCTACGATAAGTGCATACTTTTGTGATACTTTCGTACTGAACAACATAAAGTGTGCTACGACAAACACCAATGAACCCATAGCAAACACATGGGGTGTGGCCACTTCAATAATACCTTCTAGACTTTTGGTCTCCGGAGCGTCTATAATATTTTTTAGGGTCTCAAAAATACCCTCACTACTGTCTAACCCTTGTGAAAGTAAGAAAAGCCATAAGCCACTGATCAAAATCAATACAACATAGACAATCATATATCCGATGGGAATCGTGTATAAAGCTAGATTTTTCATCTAAATAGAACTCTTTTCAGAATCATCAATGCCATTACCACTGCCAATATATGCCATATAAAAAAACCAATAAGCCATATATATGTAAAAAAACTTCCCGTAAAATAAGCAAGAAGTAGCATTAATGGTGTAATCATACCAAAGATAAAGAGGAAATGTACCATCCATTTTGTCATCAATTTAGTAGAATATAAACGTATATAGATTGATGATAATATCAAAAGAGAAAAAAGTGTCATAAACAGATCAATATGTACTTGAAGCAGAAGTGAATCTATAAGTACAGGTTCAATGAAATTCTCTGTATCACCAAATAATGTAACCAAAACACTATCTATATCTAAACCGATAACATAAGCATGAAGTACCGTATCAAGTACAAGATATAATAGTATTGAAAATACGACACTGCCCATCAAGTAACTGAGTAATGTAGAGTGCGCTAAATCTTTTGTAACTAAAAATTTCATATTGGTCTACTTTAAAATAATTTCATAAATGGCTCTAGCTACTCTTGCGCCTTCAGTAATAGATCTTGCAGAAAGTGTTGAACCACTTATTGTAGGGATATCTTTTCCAACTGTCAGTTTTGTTGACTCACCTTTGTTTTGAAGTTGACTCATCCACGTTTTACTTGGTATATACTCTGGTGGTTCACTAAATGCCATAATTTCCGTAAATTTCAATATTCCGGAATTGTCAAATGCATATAACACTGTAGCCTTCTTCGATCTCACTTTTCTTGATATGAGTACAGCGTAACCTAATCTTTTAGCCTTACTTTTAATATCGTAATAACGATAAACTTTAGTTCTCACTGCTGCCTTGGCTTTTGACTGTACCTGAGAAAATTGTTTTTTTGTAAGGATGATCGTCTTAGCTTCTATTGTACTCACCTCTTGAAATGAAGCTTTAACGACACTTTCTACTGATGTTTTAGTTTTAGCCACACTGCTTTGGGATAAGAGTATCCCAAGTAGCAGTGTTAAGATTATTTTTTTCATATGCTATCCAATTCTTAAAAGATAAATCCGATTCCTAAAGAAAAGATATTTTCATCTTCATTATTCACCTCTTTCATGGCATAATCAACTTTGATGACAGCTTGATCTACAGGGAAAAAGTTCATACCGATTGTAACCACTTCTGTATCATATATATCTTCATTTGATCCATCTACTGTCTTTTCAACAGGATTATAATTTTGATATTGGGCAAATACCGGTATTTGATAATCAAGTCCTACCAAACCAGAAACATCATAAGATGCATTGGCATAATAACCACTTGCTTTTTCAACTGCTCCAGGACTTAATAATTTTTCTGCACCATCCAGATCAGTCTGTGTATAAAGTCCATACACTGAAAACGGTCCATTATCATACGATGCATGGATATCAAACATCGTTGTTGTGAGTCCAGATATATCATCACTGTCATCTTTAACATTCGAACCATCTCCATAATAGACAGATGCACCGACCATAAGCCCATTTATACCAGTGTAATCCAGACGACCAACAAATGCCGGTTCAAAGGGTGCATTTTTACCTGATCCCCATCTTCCGTCTCTTATCCACCCCTTGTCTACATTCATAGTATCATCATCATTCAGGTTTAATGCATTTATCATACCCGCTGTATATTCTAAATCTAAATTCTCAAATCTACCATAGGCCAACACACCGTTCTCATGCCATGTACTTGGGATGAGGTATTTTTCAACTTCTGGTCTTTGTACCGTATTAAAGAGTGTCGGTTCATGTCTAAGGTTCACTAACCCCATAGGTACAAGCAGATGTCCAAGTCTTAAATTTATCTCTTCTTTCATTAAAAAATCTAGATACATAAATTCAAGTACAACTTTACCACCATCATCAGAATTCGCACCATGTTCAAACTCTATCTCTGCATTTAAAATGACTGAATCACTAAATTTATATCCAATGTAAGTGATAAATCTATAGACATCCGCATAATCATTACTTCCCTCGGGATTTGCATAAAACATCTCACCATACCCTCCTATAGAGAGTGGATTTTTAGAAAAATAAACTTTAGAAGCTGCTGGCCCCATACCGCTGTATGATTTTTCTGTATCTACCAGTGTAAATCCACCTGTTTGTGTTGCAAGTACCTCTTCAGTAAGTACTGTATTTTGTTCTTCAAGTGCTTTCACTCTCTCTTCTAGTGATGAAGCTTGAACTCCTGTTGACAATATTGCTGCCAGGCTTAATGCCGTAGTTAATCTTTTCATTTGTAATTCCTTGTTTTATTATGTTGATAATTATTATCGTAATCGTAAAGTATCGAAACTTTTCTTAAGTAATTATTAAAATGATAATAATTATTAAAATATAAACAAAGCTAATACTTTAAAATAATTTTTACAATATCCTGTACCGGAGTTTACTAATAAATATCTTGTTGAAAATGAAAAGGATACTGCAAGACCTTACTATAGAGGAAAGTTTGTATATTCTAAAATAGATGTAACCTACGCTACACACTTACTGCCCACTACTATGTCATAATGGTACTATCTTAAT
>CAKZWP010000030.1:0-11255 GCA_937921845.1 uncultured Sulfurovum sp. | reverse complement strand
TTTATTTCCGTGCCAGTCAAAAAACTTAATCCCATTATCAAAATAGGGATTATGGCTTGCAGAAATCATAATACCTGCATCACAACGCATATTTGCTGTTAAAAATGCTATGGCTGGTGTGGGCATAGGTCCTATCTGTATCACATCAAAACCTACAGCCGTGAGCCCAGAGACAATAGCATTTTCTATCATATATCCACTACGTCTGGTATCTTTTCCTACTAATATTTTATTGGTTCTTGCAAATTGTTTAAAATAGATACCCGTAGCCATAGCTAAACGCATTGCATTGACTGCACTGACTTTTTTCCCTGCTTTTCCACGTACACCATCTGTTCCAAAAAGTTCCAAAATTATTTCCTTTAGGGGCTTTATATATTCCCTTGATTTTATTGGCTCCATTTTAACGCAAATTAGATTAACATTCCTCATAACTACCCCCTTTATATCATGCAGTTTAATCTTCATTGCCGTCAAATTAATAAATCTTTAATCTTTTTTTAGCTATTATTCGCGAACTATTTTCACTCTAATTAATTGAGTAATAACAACATACCTATAAAAGGAAACAACATGGCACACAACAAATCAGCAAAAAAACGTATTTTGCAAACTGCTGTAAGAACTGAGAGAAACAGATATTACAGAACGAGAATCAAAAACATCACAAAAGCCGTACACGAAGCAGTAGCAGCAGCAGATAAAGCAGCAGCAACAACAGCATTCGCAACAGCGAACAAACAAATCCACTCACTAGTAAGCAAAGGTTTCATCAAGAAAACAACTGCAGCTAGAAAAGTAAGCCGTCTTCATAAAATGGTAAATGCTATCGAAGCTGCATAAGCAGTCTCGGTACACCCTCACTAAAACCACAATCTAACACAAAGAACGCCTATGTTCAAAGAAAAACTTCAACCTTTCATCGACAGATACAACGAACTCAGTGAACTATTAAGTTCTCCAGACATTGCTAGTGATATTAAGCGTATGACAGAACTCAGTAAAGAGCAGTCAGACCTTGGCACATTGGTGGAAAAAGCAAACCTTTACGTCGAAACAGCCGATGCCATAGAAGAAAATAAAGAGCTTTTAGGTGATGCGGAACTTGGTGACCTTGCAAAAGAAGAACTAAGTGAACTCGAACCAATGCTTCCTGTCTTAGAAGATGAGATAAAGATCCTTATGATCCCTACAGATAAGAATGATGACAAAAATATTTTTCTTGAACTGCGTGCAGGTGCTGGTGGTGATGAAAGTGCACTTTTTGTAGCAGATGTCTTCAAAATGTATACACGCTATGCAGAACAGGTGGGATGGAAGATAGAGATCGTCAGTACCAACGATGGTACCTCTGGTGGGTACAAAGAGCTTATTGCCCAAATCAAAGGGGATGGCGTTTATTCACAGCTCAAATATGAAGCGGGAACACACCGTGTGCAACGTGTTCCTGATACAGAAACACAAGGGCGAGTACATACGTCTGCCATCACCGTAGCTGTCATTCCTGAAGTAGATGACGTAGAGATAGACATCAAACCAAATGAGATTAAAATGGATGTATACCGTTCAAGCGGTTGTGGGGGGCAGTCGGTCAATACTACTGATTCTGCGGTACGTTTAACACACATTCCTACAGGTATTGTGGCAGCTATACAAGATGAAAAATCTCAACACAAGAACAGAGACAAAGCAATGAAAGTCCTTAAGGCAAGAGTCTACGAAGCAGAACTGCAAAAACAACTTGATGAAACTTCAAGCCAAAGAAAACTTCAGGTAGGTTCAGGTGACCGTTCAGAAAAGATCAGAACCTATAACTACCCGCAAAACAGACTTACCGATCACCGTATTGGCTTAACGCTCTATGCTTTGGATGATATTATGAATAACGGTAACTTGAAATTGGTCATCGATCCGCTTATCGCACATGCACAAACTGAAGCCATCCAGGAAGCAGGTCTCTAATCCATGCTCAAATTTGAACAGCTAAAGAGTGATAACGATCTAAAAGAAGTTATAAAGGCTGCCTTTGATGCAGACCTGGCTGTTACTGGAGACTGGGGCTATACACAAGAACTTGCAACCATCATTCAATCAACAGATCAACCTCTTAAACAATTAGAACATATGATCGCCTCTATGCGTACCTATATAGAGATGAGTATGACCCTTCCGGAAGCAGAACGTTTTGGAAGTATCAATCTGAATGAATTAAGTAGAGAACAAGAACGCGTTGGAGATTTAATTTACGACAAAGTGACTTACGAGATCACCGCTATGAGAGAAAAGACTTATACTGCATTTATCAATGAGTATAAAGAGGGTTTAGGCACAGAAGGTTTTGACATCACAGAGCACTTTAATCAAAGAAAAAAAGCTACGATAACAAGAAACGAAGATTATTGGTTTGAAGTACACCAAGCACTTTAATCCTATTCTTCACTTTCAAACTCAACTTTACTTTTAAAATCTTCCCACTCGATCACTTTATACTCACCACTGTAAATATAGTGTAACAACATTGTGAATGTCTCAATATCTCTGTAGCCTATTGCACCATAGACAATACTGCTATTCTCATCTACAAAGCCTACAGTAGGGTAAAAACCTATCTCTAATGATTTTGCATATCCATGTTTACTTCCGTTAAAATCACGATGGAAGATGCCACCCTCATCATCAATACCTATATCAACAAAAATAAAATATTTATCTATCGTATCTTCAATGGTATTACTATTCAGTGTGTCATAGCGCATTTTCTCGCAAAAGCCACATCCATCCTTATGAAAAAAAAGTAAAAGGTATTTATGTTCTTTATGGGCCTGTTGACTTAACATGTCTATATTGATAATGTTTTGATTGGGAGTTGCAAATAAAACTACAAATGATGTAGTTAAGAAGATAAAAAGTTTTACTAGAGATTTAAACATCTTGATTACTATGGCCCAGAAGGCTCATAGTAAATTAAATCAAATTACTTGATTTTTTTAGTTGCGAAAAATACTTCACCTTTGAGTTGCGTGTAAGTAATTTTAAGTTCGTCACCTTTTTTACCATTAAATACAAATTTGATCAATGGGTTTTTAGAAAGGAATTGGCTTGTTGATGCATCATATACTACTTTGTCACCTACAGTTGCTGTAATGTGAGTAATAAAGTTTGCCTCTACACCTTTTTTCTTTGCTTGGTCATAAGTAAGCATATCGTGCTTAATAGAGATTTTGGCTTTTACAACACCAGCTTTCTCTTTCGCTTTAATTTTCATATCTGTTACTTCTGTTGGCGCTACTGCCATTGCAGACGTAGCCATAAGTGCAATACTTGCAAGTGCTAACATTAATTTTTTCATCTATTTTCCTTTTATATATTTATTTATCTACTATCATTAATGGGTGAGAGGATTAACCTTCACATCCACCAAGAGCAACTTCTAATGCAAGTTTAGTTGAGTAAAATTTACCATCTTTACCTTCTACGATAGCTGTAATCGTACCAGATTTTTTCATTTTGATTTTTAATGCGAAATCTGCTGCTGCACCTTCAGGTACTGTAAATACTACTACTGCAGCTTCAGGGTTAGCATCTTGGAAGATTGCTACTGATTTTGCAGGAATATCTGTAGATACAGATACTGGAATAGATCCACCGTTACTTGCTACTTTTGGCGCTTTAAGCTTAATGTCTCCATCTGCTGGAGTGATTTCTCCATAAAGCGCTTTAATTGCTGTTGGAACAGTATGCGCTGTCCATGCATCTGGTTTCTCTGCTCTATAATCTGTTGCACTTAGGCTTACTGTCATTGCCGCTACTGCTACAAGACTTAGTATACTTTTTTTCATTTAATTTCCTTTCTATTTTGAATCATAGGATTGAGAGTGATTTCTCAAACTCATATCCTATTATATCTATTTTTTGTGTAATAATTGTGATAAGTCTTTCTTATTTAGACTCTGAAATCATATAGTCAACTACTTGCTTAAGCTCATCATCAGATAATGCAGATCCACCTCTTGGAGGCATACCGTTCACACCATTGATTGTATTTGCTATAACACTGTCAAGACCTTTTTTAAGTGTCGCTTCCCAAGTTTTTTTATCGCCTACTGCTGGAGCACCCATTGCATCTGTCGCGTGACATACTGCACATGATGCATCATATGCTGCTTGACCAGGATGCGCTGCTTTTGTCTCTTTCACTTCTGGCATTGTTTTTTCAGAACTCAATGGTGGATTAAAGTCAGTCAGTGCAAATGCAATTCTCTGTACTTCAGGCTCACCCTCAAAACAATCTTTCATACATCTACCTTTACCATTACCATAGTTCAATGGATTGTTGTAGTATGCACGTGCATTCTCTTGACCTTTTGGACCATTGATATCAGGCTCAAAACCATCAACATTTGGCATAACGATCTTTAAGAATTTCTCTCTATCTAAAACATAATCTTCGCCTACAAGTTCACCATCAATTTCTATTTCATTAATGTAAAGAATATACGCAGACAATGCATACACTTCTTCTGTTGTTAAAGACATTGGTGCCTGGTGAGGCATACCTGTTTTGATGTACCACCACAATGTACTTGCATATGGCCAGTTAGAACCAAAGTTACGTTTTGGTCCATCTGCATCAGGATCAGTACGCTGATTCATAAGTGTTTTTTGACCTTCATATGCATTTCCATCAGCTAACTTAGGGTAAAGACCAGAACCTTCACCAAAGTCACCGTGACAAGAAAGACACTTCTCTTCATAAACTTCATCACCAAATTCTACAGAACCTTCACCTTCAGGAAGACCTGTACCGTCTGGCATTACATCGATATCCCATGCAGCTTGCTCGTTTGCAGTTGCCGTTTTACCTTTGTTAAATGGTGTTTTATGTGCTTCTTCATTTGCATGATACGCACCTGTCTTACCATCAACAATCGGGTAAATTACCCCACCATCAACAGCAAGTTTTCCATTATGCTCATAAGTTTTCTTAACAGTGTCAGACACTAAAGCATTTGCTGGTCCTACTGCATCAATTACTCTTTTAGAGAAACCTTCTGTATTCATCTCTGTATTTGCTTTTGCTGCACTCTTTGTCTCTGCTGTATTCTTTGCCTCATTAGATGCATTACAGGCAGTACTTAAAAACACTGCCGATGCAAATAATGTACTTACAACAATTTTTTTATGATAAGATTTGTACATTTGTAACTTCTCCTTTTGCATCTACTTCCCATGTATGAATAGCATTTCTATGATAAACACCTTCAATACCCACGGCTGCTCTTTCATTTTTAACAGTTGGCTGAATATGCCCTGCATCATCTGCTGCACGTGAACTAAGTAGCATAGGCTTACCTGTATACTCATGCATAATAGAGAATCGAGTCCAAGACTTTTCAAGTACTAAACCTTTAAGAGATGCTTCTACCCAGTTTTTACCACCATCAAATGATACATCAACAGTTGTAATCGTACCCATACCAGACCATGCAAGTCCTTCTATTTCTATCATTTCACCTTTTTTAATGTCTGTCCATGGTTTCTCAGGACATGGTGAAGTTATAACAGAGTTAACTTCGTTTGCATAGAAGTGCTGTATCGCTTTACCTGTATGTTTCAATGCAGTATATTTAGATGTCTCTTCTTTCGCATAGAATGGCTCAGATGCAAACTCTAGTCTTGCTAACCATTTCACACATAAGTTTGCTTCCCAACCTGGAACAACAATTCTTATTGGGTAACCTTGTTCTGGACGTAATGCTTCACCATTTTGTCCCCAAACGATCATTGCATCATCAAGTACCTTATCTACAGGGATAGTTCTACCCATGTGAGAGTTATCGATACCTTCTGCTAGCATCCATAATGCTTCTGGCTTAAGACCAAGGTCCTTAATAATATCTTTGATATAAACACCAGTCCACTCAGCACAAGACATAAAGCCTTTAGCAAATTGAATAGAGTTAAACTGAGGTCCTCTCCACTCTGGTCCACCATTTGCTGGACACTCAAGAAAGTGAATTCTACTTACATTTGGATATTTTTTAAGTTGATCCATCGTTAAAACGATTGGTTTCTCAACAAGACCATGAATCATAAGTCTATGTTCATTTGGATTAATTGTTGGTGTACCACCATGATGTCTATTAAAGAAAAGACCATTAGGTGTGATAATACCATTCAAATCTTGAATAGGTGTTACTGCAATTGATGCTCTATAGTTACCAGAAGAAAGAATCGGTGTCGTTCTTCTAGTTACGTTATGCTCGTACGGTGATGGCTGACCATACAAATTAACTGTTACATCATCACCAAATTTAAGACTCCATGGCTTCTCATGCATTATGTTAAGATCATCCTCAGGGTTTATCTTAATATTAGGGTTTGCTTTCACGGCAACTGGTGCGACAACACTCGCTGCTGCTAATGCACTCATAGAATAAGCTGCTGTTTTCTTAAAAAAGTTTCTTCTTGATACTTGCTCTGATACTTCAGAGATTACTTCAAGCTCTTCTTTATTTATCTTATTCATTAGTCCTCCTTTATTGGTTTTAAAATGACTAAGTATGTTTAACTTAATTACGTCATATGCCATTGATTATATTGAAATAAAATAAAAGTAGGAATAAAAAGCTTCTATAATGTACATAATTATCTTCTTTTTGTAACAAATATTCACCAAAAATATAAAAAACCCCTATAATTATCATAAATATTATATATTGAATTAACCTAACACACCCAACATAGAAATATTTTAAACCATATTGAGCAAACCTACTGCTATCCAGAGGCCATACAGCTTAATGAAAGTACATCGATGTATTCTCTAGCATAATACAACTTCCCATCCATCCCCTCAAGTACGGCAAAAACTGTGCCTTTAAATTCCATCCTGATATTGAGCTCATACTCTATAATACTATCTTCCCTCACATGAAACACTGCCACTAAACTCTGAGGATTCGCATCTTGGAAAATGGCAACTGTTTTTGCTTTGATGTTTGAACGTATAGTGATGGGTATATTTTCTGGATCCCTTACTATACCTTTAGGCACCACCAGCTCTATCTCTGCACTTTTTTGTATCGTTGCAAATTTTTCTCTTCCATAAAGTGCCATAGCAGCATCATTGATGGAAGAGGCCTTCCACGCCTTAGGTTTATTCTGTCTGTAGTCTACAGCTAGCGCCTGTGTCATATATGGTATGACACATAAACCCAAAGCTAAAAAATGACGTCGTTTCATACTTTCCCCAATACTCTCCGTATGGCTTTGGCACGCAATTCCACGTCTCCCTCATTGTTTTCATTGGCTTCCAATGCTTTGTTCAATCCATCTTCCTCTCTACCATACTTCATAATAAAATAAATGGATTCAGCCAACGTATTTTCCAAGGGGGTAGATGCATCTGGTTCTATAGGATTAAAATATTTATTATCCCAAAGTACTCCCATACTTAAAAGTGCCAGGGCATCTTTATTTTCTTCTTGTGAGAGATGGGACTGAGGGTGTATAGCCTCTTGATACTTCGCCATAGCCTGAGACACTTTAGCAGTTATTATACCGCCTATCGTCACTGCAGACAACTCTATCGCATCCCTATACAGCATACCATTCTCTATATTCTCTTCAACCATTCTATAAAATTGTTCAATTGTATCTTCTCTACTTGTATTCACTGAAACCCCTGCATAAAATCTAAACTCAAAGATAATATAAAAGACCTTTGAGTTTTCTGACATACCAAAAGAGTAAGCATAAAAAACCTACCGCCAAAATCAATCTTCCTCTATAAAATCTTTTATGGTACAATTTCAAAAAATATAGAGGAGTGCTTTTGTGAAAAATGTAGGAAAAGTTATCCACCTGTTTGTTTCCCAACAAGGCAATGTAAAAAGAGTAGAAAAAGAGGCATTGTCCCTAGATCCCAAAGGGATTGTCGACGATAAATTCTATGATACCAATATACAACGTTCAGTACTTATTACCTCTCAAGAAAGCTATGCATTGGCTTCCTCTCATCACATCAAAATGCCTTATGGTTCCCTTGGCGAAAATCTGTTAATTGACTACAATCCATACCATCTAGCGGCAGGAGACCAATTACGCATAGGTGATGTGCTTTTAGAGATCAGCCAATACTGTACCATCTGTGATCATCTCTCCAAAATAGATAAAGATCTACCCACACTGCTTAAAGATGACAGAGGTATTTTTGCTAGAGTGATTGAAAGTGGAGTGATTAAAAAAGAGGATGAAATATATCTCTTAGATTAAGAGATATATTTTCATATAATTGGGGACTGAATGCCCCACAAAAAGCATACTGACTACTTAGCTGTAAGCTCTTTGAGTATTGCTTCCATTTTTTTCTGTGCCATGACTAGAACATCATGAGATTCTTTATCTTCGATCGCCAATGATGCTATCCAGTTATATACAGAAGGGAATCCGATTTCCATCGTATTTTTCCCTTTTCTCTGATACATATAAAGTGAACAAGGTGCAAACGCTCCTGCTTCAGGGTGTTTTCTAGCTACGGTATAGATAACTTCAAGGTAACAGATCGAGTATACATCATAGAAATTATACCCTTCATAGCCACTCTCTTCCATATCATAGTTAAGATCGTTAAATCCTGCATTGATAAACATAGCCGGGATCAACGCCGCTTCAAAGTTCTCTTGGAATTCTTCTTTGATCTCTTCCCAGTCTCCATCAGGATCGATAGCAAATTGTGCTGTTGAAACCAAAGGGCCTTCCGGTTGTTTCATCTCATAAGCAACTTTTTCTACTTTTGCATTAGGAAGTGCTGCTCTAAGTGTATCTTGTATAAGTTTACCATACGCAACCAAGTCTGCATCATCAGCAGGGATACCCATGATGTCTGCCATTGCTGCTGCACTCAACGAAGAAACAGAAATCGTTTTTGTTCCTTTTCTTGTCCAGATAGACATACTCATAGGTGAGAAAAGACCGATGTTCGGATATTTTTTACCCAATTTAACCACTACATCTTTTTTGAACAATGTGAAGAGATTATAGACATCAAAATCAACTTTAGAAAAGTTTTCAGTACCTGCTACACATTGTCTTTGCCATGGTGCTGTCATATCTCTGTTATCATTGATGAAAAAACCTGCTTTTTCAAATGCAGCAGCGATTGTTTTCGTTGTGATCTTGCCATCACTGTTATCTGCAGTCAGGATGCTTACGTTATGTGTAGCTGTTTTAGTGTCATTTGCAACTGTTCCTGTTGCAAGTCCCATAGTGACAAGCAGTGTAACTAGCAAGCCCTTTGTGAAGTGTTTCATAGTATTCCTTTGATTGTGTGTTTTATATATGGACATTATTATAACTGAACTTCATTTAATTTAAATGTATATAAAGAAAGATAGAGAAAAAAAGTGATTTTATTGTGTAGAAAATAACTGAGCTAGCATGAGAAGCTTCAGTGAGATGAATTAGGAAGAGACTTCATTCCTTCCTAAGAAGAGTTTTATACCAAGCTTAACAAAGGGAAACCCCTTTGCTAAATGATCTTAGAATCTGTATCTAATATAGAATCTAAAGTCTTCTGCTGCTTCAACAACATTTGGAAGGAAAATAGCTGCACCAGCCATTTGTCCAGCTGTTTGCTGAGCCTGCTCCATTGGCATTCCTTGAGCCATAAGAGCACCTGTTACTACACCAAGGTCTTGCGCAGTACCAGTTTCATCAACTGAACCACCCAATTGTGTAAATGCAGCTGCAGCATTTTTCATATCAGAGATTTTATTAGTACCACCAGAATAGTTACCAAAGAATCCGTTACTACCTGTGTACTCATAGTCCATACTTACATATCTAAGTTGCATACTAAGTGCCTCATTGATTTGGTAAGTATAGTTCGCTTCCCAAGCGTCACCGCGTGTAGCCAATTTAGAACCGGCCATAGTATCTTCAGCATATGTAAATGGTCTCCAGTACTCAGAACCGTGGTTATACTCAAGTCCAACAGTACCGTAGTTCTCATCTTCAACTGTTACAGGAAGGTATGCTCCAAACCAGTAAGATGTACCTGATTCTTTGTCAGCTGAACCTAACATCATTTTACCTGTTTCCGGGTTAGACTCACTCCATCCAAATGAACCAAATACTTTAGCATCTGCAAAATAACCTTCTTCAGTCAATCCATCCACTAAAACAGAAAAGACAGCACCATCCATGTCACCTTTATTATCAAAAGCACCTGGAGTAAGTGATAAAGATGGATTCATATCCGTAGGGTCAAGCACTGTTCCTCCCATTACTGGATCTTGTCCTGGAACATCAAAACCTCTGTAGATCATCGCTTTTGTAATGAATTGTCCATCATTATATGGTTCAATGATAAATCCAGCAAGACTTACTTCATCAACGCCACTAGAGTCAGGCTGAGCATATGGAGTTGCTGACTCAAACAATGGCTGTGCATTTGTAGAACCTTTACCCATACATAATTTGATAGACATCCCAGGAACACCTGTTACTTTTGAAAGGTCTAATTTAGTACTTAATCCATCATATTCAACATTGATCATGTGACCAAGTGGTGAGTTAGGTGCATCATCTTGACTTAGGCTTGCTAAGAAACCACCAGTTGAAGGTCTTCTCCCTATAGAGAATGTCCAAGGCATATCAGCACCAAATGCACTTTCACCAAGGTATAACCAGTAAGCTTGTCTTACTTTCAATGAATTATCAGTAAGTGCTTCGTTGCTTGTCCAGTCAAATTGACCACCAAGAGAGAAAGTTCTATTAGTAGGTGATGCAAAATCTGCACCAAATGCTTTATTCATAGAAAGTTGACCTTTGAATACATTGTTTTGATTTGGTGCATACGCCATATTTAACCAAAGTCTCATACTGTAAAGTGAATCATTCTTTGCAGTATCACCATTAGCCATATCATAGCTGATGTTATCATATGCCGTTCTAAAGTCAGCACCCCATTTGATGTTATCTCCTGAATCGTGTGCCTTAACTTCATTGATCTTTTTATTTTGCTTTTTAAGCTTTTTCTGTACTTTAGCAAGCTCTGCTTCTATATCAGTTAATCTTTCTGATGTAGATGCCGCATTAGCCCCTGTTAGTGCAAGTGTTGCAACAAGTGACGCTGTTATGATTTTCTTCATGTTTACTCCTTTAATTTATGTTTGTCCAAAACATGTAACGGTAAGTTTAAACCAACTACGCTGATTTTAGACTTAAAAAAGTAAAATTTAAAAATATTG
>CAKZWP010000029.1:0-3276 GCA_937921845.1 uncultured Sulfurovum sp. | reverse complement strand
GTAAAATATGAAGATATGGATGACCTTTATAAGAACTTCTCATTCTTGGATCCAGACTCTGTGATCATTAGTAAATTTGACGAGACGAAGCATTTTGGAACGTTGTTAAATTTTATGTTATTATACAAATTACCTATGAGTTATTTCTCTGTAGGACAAGAGGTGCCGGATGATCTTATGGTTGCTTCAAAAGAGTATCTTTTAGAGCAGTTTATCGGAGACTTGGATGAAGCATGAAACGCAGGCTCTTCACTTAGCGAAAATGATGCAAAAGCATACACGATATCCGACGTATGAGTTAACCCTGCCATTTGTTACGGTACGAAGTAATAAGCTTAAAAAATTAAGTGTAGATGATGTACTTCTTGTAGGGATTGATACATTAGAATTCTTATTGGTGGATGGGGATACTATCTGTGCAAATACGCGACTCAAACCTATGGGAAATGCGCATGGAGCAGAAATTGTTTATTTAACTGAAGATACGATAAAACAGTCTGATAGTAAAAAATATAAAACTCTAAAGAACTCTTTTGGTACAGTGCAAAGCAAAGCGTTGGAAATAGGGTCTACGATAGATATTGCACATCTAGATTTAGAAAAAGTAACGCTTGTATCAGAGGGTAAAATGATAGCAGAGGGCTCTTTGGTCAATGTAGATGAAGAGATAGCAATACAGATAAAGAAAGTGAATTGATATGAAAAAGAAAGTACTAGTAGGTATGAGTGGAGGTGTAGACTCTACGGTCACATCTATACTCTTACAAAAAGAGGGTTATGAAGTAGAAGGTGTCTACATGAAACTGCATCAGAAGCCAGGCTATCATGAAGAGAACTTTACTAAGGCACAGAGAGTAGGTGAGTACTTAGGGGTAAAAGTACACTTCCTGGACTTAAGTGAAGAATTTGATAAACAAGTTTACAATTATTTTGTAGAAAGTTATAAAGAAGGACTCACACCCAACCCTTGTGTGATGTGTAACCGTACTATCAAGTTCGGCAAGATGGTTGAGTTTGCAGACAGTATAGGTGCAGATCACGTAGCTACAGGGCATTATATCAAATGTGACGGTGAGTTCATCTATACAGCGGAAGACCCAAATAAAGATCAGAGTTATTTTCTTTGTGAAGTAAAGAAAGAAGTACTCCCTAGATTACTTTTCCCTCTGGGTACATGGGTGAAAGACGATGTAAAAGCGTATGCAGCTAATATAGAAGTACTTAAAGACTTTGCTACACAAAGAGAGAGTTCTGAAATTTGTTTTGTAGAGAATACGTATGATGAAGTATTGGCAAAGCACATGGACATAGATATGCCTGGTGAAACTGTAGATACTGATGGAAACGTAGTTGGTACACACAAAGGATACATGCATTACACGATAGGAAAACGTAGAGGTTTCTTTGTCAATGGCGCACATGACCCACATTTTGTACTTGACATTAAACCTGAAACAAATCAGATCGTTGTAGGTACCAAAGAAAAACTCGAAGAGAATGAGTTTGAAGTCAAACAGATCAACCTTTTTAAAGAGCTTACAGAGTTTGATTGTATGGTGAAAGTACGTTACCGTACGTCTGCAGTACCTTGTCACGTTATCATCAACGATGGCAGAGCAAAAGTCATGCTACAAGAGTCGGTATTTGGACTTGCAAAAGGACAGATAGCTGCATTTTATGAAGGTGACAAGTTAATTGGTGGCGGAGTGATCTGTTAAACATTAAGATGAACTAGTGTATAAAATATAGTTAACACTATAAGGAGTATCAAATGAAAATATTTAGAGTATTATTGATAACAACACTATTGAGTTTTAGTTCGGTTTATGCAGATACGGTAAAAGTAGTCTATGATCTGACTACAGGAGATAGAAACAAAATAGAAAAACACCTTATCTATAGTATCACTGCTGTGGCTAAACATTATGCTAGCATGAAGAAAAAGCTAAAAGTTATGGTTGTGATCTCTGGTGACTCATATAAATATTTTGTGAATGATCTGAAATTATCACCTTATGCCTCAGATGAAGATGCTGTTGACATGCAGGTACAATTTAAACCTCTTCTAGAAAACCTCAATGATATTTACGGAGTTACCTTTAACATGTGTTCGTCAGGCATGAAGGCAAGAAAGATAGCGAAAAATACACTTTACAAGTATGTGCATGCAGATAAGATGAAGAGTGTGTATCTTATAAATGCACAAAATGAGGGTTATGCCTATATGCCTATTCATTAAATGAGTGATCACTATAACTTATTTGGTGAAGTGGTACCTCTTGATACAAAAGAAACTAACTAAATAGTTTCTCTTCATATCCATATATATCATGTCTAAATTGGACGATACCTTCATCGTCTATCCAAACAGTATGATATTCTACATATACAGGTATTTGCTTTTCTAAGGTGACCCATTTATTTTTATTTGTATCATACTCATATCCTAATTCGTTTAATAGCTCCAATGGTTTTTCCAATCTTATACAGCCATGTGAAAATGCTCTTACTCTTTTATTGAACAGTGATTTTGCCGGAGTATCATGCATATATACATTAAATTTATTGGGGAATAAAAACTTCACTAATCCCAAAGCATTTTGTGCCCCTTCTTTTTGATACAATTTTCCTTCACTGTTATACGCAAATCCATTTTTTTTCAAATAACTTTCTGACTTGTGTGCATACTCATTGTTATATATTGACGCCGGGACGTTCCATCTGGGGTTCTTCACTATATATTGCATTTTTTTATTAAAGATAGGGGTTCTCATGTAGGTTTTTCCAACAATGATCTTCATATTTAAAACAGGTTCATCATTGTAATAATAATGCATTTTAAATTCAGGGATATTCACTAAGATATAATTTGAACCTTTTGGACTTGAAATTCTTTCTAATTGCAAATTCTTTTTTACTTTTACTATGATGCTATAAATAGATTTTTTTAATTCTCTTTTTGTATTGGGACCTATGTCACCATCAACTGCCAAACCATGTCTTCTTTGGTATTCCAACAGCTCAGCTTCAAAGCCAGGAGTATAGTCCGAATTTTCTTCTAAACCTGCAGATTGCATCAGATTAAATATTTTTTTTATTCTTATAATATCTTCAGCGTCATTTCCCTTGAATTGCGGTGGTATATATTGTTTTCTTATAGAATAGAGGTAATCAAGATATTCTTTTAAATTGGTATATCTTCTTGTCTTTGGCAGAAGGTTCATTGTATAATGATATATATTACCATTCTGCGCTTCTTTTTTTATCTTGTTTTTA
>CAKZWP010000028.1:0-16874 GCA_937921845.1 uncultured Sulfurovum sp. | reverse complement strand
TTCTCTCTTTTTGATAGGTTCTAAAAGCCTTAATATTTTCCAAGTGTTTATCGTAGGATGCTGTAAAGTTATGTGTACCTTTTTTATTTAGCATGAAGAAAATATAGTCACTGGTAATGGGTTTTAGAGATGCTTCGAGTGCATCTAATGTAACGGTACTTAGAGGGTGTGGTGGTAGGCCATTGTGTTTATATGTATTGTAGTCACTTTCATCACTTTTGATACGCTCTGGTGTAACGATCGTATGGGCATATGGTCCATAGTTTAATGTACTGTCCATCTGCAGCCTCATACCTTTTTCCAGTCTGTTATAGATCACGGAAGAGATAAGTGGCATCTCATGGACCGAGTTGCTCTCCTTCTGTATAATAGACGCGATAATATAGATAATTTTTAGTTCCATCAGGCCTGGAGTTTCGTTAAAATATTCTTTAAAAAACGTATTTAATTTTCGTCTGGAATCTAAGAAAATGTACTGCATAGTTGCATTTTCATCTGCTTTACGTGCGATGGTATAACGCTGAGATAAAATATCTGCTTCCTTAAAATGTGCAATCTTTTCATATGTAGTTAAAAGTTTTTCTTGATCCAGTTTCATATCATTGGCAAGACGTGCAGTGAGTTTATCTTTTGTTTCTCCGGCATAGACCACCACATCCATAAGTTCATCTGTTTTTTGTTTATAGAGATGCTGAAAAAATAAAAAGCGCCCCTTTTCAGTAGGTTCAACACTGTACCACCCCTCATCAGGTATCTTTCTGAGTCTTAACATCAGTTTATCCACCCACGTGACTTCATATCCATTTGTTTTGAGTGTTTTGACAACGTCGTCTATGTTTGAAGAGGGTATATAGAACGTTTTACTCCCTTCATTTACAGGAATAAGATTATAGGTTAAGGGAATTAACAATAGCAGCATGAAGACTTCAAAGCAAAGAACAAAATGTCTGTATTTATCTGAAAGTATCTTTTTCATGTCTGCCTATAATTCCATAGTTTATTTGTAAGTGTTTATTATATCTAAGTTGTATCACTTGGTATGTATATGTGTCAAATTGTCATACAAATGAACTTTTATACTATAATAATAGAGATAAAAAGTATATAAGAAGGAGAAATATCCATGATACCTTTTAATCATTTGGGTTGGATATTTAAATATATAGGACCATTTATATATCCTCGTAAAGTACGTAAGTCACTTTGTAATTTTTTAATACCTCTTTCAAATCATGCACCGGTATTGGATCTTGGTGCAGGAACAGGTATTATGAGTGAATTTGCTTATGCATGTAGAGATGACCTTCAATTTACAGCGGTTGATCCTGCTGAGGGAATGCTGAAATTTTCTGCTGAGTATATAGAAACACATAAGGCTCATGCAGAAACACTTCCTTTTGAAGAGGATAGCTTTGAGGCAATACTTATTGGTGAAGCACTTCACCATTTTAATGATGTGGACATGTCATTGCAAGAGATTGTGCGGGTGCTTAAAAAAGAGGGAAGACTTTTTATATATGATTTTGATTCGAGTACATTTATGGGGAAAATTATTTGTATGGTAGAAAAAATACTGGGTGAACCTGGAAACTTTTTCCCACCTGAAGTGTTAAAAGAAATACTTGAAAGTCAAGGATTTTCAGTAGATATAAGTCAATATGGATGGCGTTATACTATCTCTGCACAATTGCAGTCATCATAATAGCAGAGAGATCTATGAATTCTTTGCTAAAAATGCATTGAGCTGATTTGCAAATGCATGTGCATCTTTTGTACCAAAAGCCTTTGGTCCGCCTGTCATCTCTCCGCTCTCTCTAATACTTTCCATGAGGTTTCTCATAGCTAGGTATTGTTTGATGTTATCTACGCTGTATAGTTCACCTCTGTGGTCTATAGCGTGGGCATCTTTGCTTATGATCCTATCTGCCAAAGGGATGTCAGCAGTAATGACCAAGTCACCTACATTACACAACTCTACGATATGATGATCCGCTTCATCTGCACCTTGCTCTACGATGATGTATTCTATGTGTTTTGAGTTACCTATGTTTATCTTTTTATTGGCTATGACTTTTGTAGATAGTGCTAGACGCTCTATGCTTCGTAAGAGTATGGGTTTAAGAAGATTTGGAAAAGCATCTCCATCGATGAAGAGGGTCATAAAATCTCTTTAACTCTTCCAACTTCACCCGTATTTAACCGTACTTTGATACCGTGGGGATGGGTAGGGGAATTGGTGAGGATTTTTTGTACTTTTCCATAGGTGAGTCTCCCTGTGGTTTGGTCTTCTTTTAGTACCACTCCCACATCCAGACCATACTTGATATTTGCTCTTTTTTGCCCACCTGTCATCTTTATACCTTTGGTTCGTAGTTTAGTACTTTTTTGACTGTCTCTACTGAACAAAAGAAGAGTGCATCAAAAACAGGATTTAATTTTGTTTTACTCTCATTTATTGTATCGAAAGGCTGGAAGAAAAAACCTGGTCCATCTTCTTTGTCGGCTGGTTTTACATGAAAAACAATAGGTTTTAATGTACGTACCACATTGAGTATCTTTTTATAGTTCTTTTCATCAGGTTTTGGTAGAAAATTGTCTTGGCTACTCTCATTTACACGCGCTTTAAGCAAGAGTTGGAGTTTATCATTAAAGATAACTTTGTTCCATTTGATCGTACCTAGTTCAATGCTAAATTGACTACTGCCTGCAGTAAGTGGATGAGGCTTGGTCTCACGGATCGCTTCTAGGAGTTGAAGAAAAAAGTTCTTCCCTCCAAAATTGTTTGCACACTGTAAAAGTTTTTCATGATGAATCTTTTTTTCTTCATCTGTTAAAGTACTGAAGTCGCACATAGCACTTCCTTATATTTTTTTGCAATTATACCCGAATTTACAGTTTGTATGTATTTTAGTTTGTATGGTTATAATCTCTTTATGTTAAATGAAAAACGTATAGCTCGTATTGATGATTTATTGAGTAAAAAACAACCTGACCTGCAAGTGATGCTGGACAATGTCCATAGTTCACAAAATCTTTCTGCAATTATCCGTTCAGCTGATGCAGTGGGTGTACTTGACATCTACTACAGTACAAAAGAGAATGAAAGTCTTCGAATACATAAGACTATCACACAGGGCGCACATAGATGGACGCACCGTTACCGCATGAATGATGATCACAAAGTTGCATTTCTAAAAGAAAAAAAGGTGCAGGGCTTTCAAGTGGTGGTGACACATCTTGAAGAGCGGGCCGTTTCTTTTAGACAGATAGACTATACAAAACCTACTTTACTTGTTATGGGAAATGAAAAAGACGGGGTTTCCGCTGAAGTAATAGAGATGGCAGATGAAGTGATCATCATTCCAATGCAAGGTATGGTACAAAGTCTTAATGTCTCTGTAGCCACAGGATTGATACTTTATGAAGCACAAAGACAACTTGAAGATGCCGGTAGGTACGATGCACCTCTGTTGAGTGAAGAAAAAACGGAAGAGATAAAGGCTGCATGGATATATAGAGATACGATTGCACGAAAGAGTAAAGGTCAGATTCCATTAGAATTTAAAGAAGAGATCATAGCTTTTTAATCTACACGATACCTACACTTTTATATTCTATGATACAAAAAATAAAAGGATAAACTATGTTAAATAAAACAAAATATTTAGGTTTGATTGTCGCAGCATCTAGTACATTGGTCTTTACTGGCTGTACAACCTATAATGCAGATTATGGGTACTCCGGATATTATGATGCAGTTCCATATTCGAGTGTAAGAGTATCTCTCTCTAATTATAGTTATCCATATTATTATGGCGTACCATATTATTATTACGGTGGAATCTATTATTATGGCGGGTATTACAGTAATGGGTATTATCATTATGGAAATCGTAAATTCCGTCATGGACATTACTATCACAAAAACTATCGATATTATAAAGGACGCCGTTATCGTGCTGTGAATGGTCACTATGGACATTATGACAGTAGAAGTACGTATCAACGTTCAGATCACTATAGAAAGCATCATCGCAACAAATATAATAGAGATCGTACAAATACCAGAACGGTAAGAGGTGATACTGATCGAAGAAGAGATCAATACCATACAAACGATAGAAATCATGTTAAAACAAAGACTAAAACTAAAGTTCGTACCAATGATAGAAATCATGTTAAAACAAAGAGTAGGGTTAAGGTTCGTACAAATGATAGAAATAATGTAAAAACAAAAACCAGAACGACTGTTAAATCAAATGATGGAAGAACGCATACCCGAACAAAGACTCAGACAAAAGATAGAAACAATGTAAAAACTAAGACTAGAACCAATGTTAAAACTGATGGTAGAAATAATGGCTGGGGGAATGGTGATCAAGCTGCACCTGGAAGATCTCGCTATCATAATAATGCAGAAAATAGAGATGGAAGAGAGAGATAAAACTAAATGATATAATTATTTGAGAGAGTTCCACCTCATATGAGGTGGAACAGATAGACTTACTTTAACTTACCGTTTCCATAATGTTCAAATAGGTAATCTGTTGTCTCCTGGATAGCTTTTTCATCCATAGGAGCTTTAAAGTGTACGACCATTTTAACTACTTTTCCATGCCAAAACTTTTTAGATTGTCTTCCCTGATTTGTAATATATCCAAATGAGTGACACATGAGACAATGTGTTTGAATCGCATCAAATCCTTTTCCCATCTTGATAGGAAAGGCTACATAAGGTACTTCTACCTTCTCTTTAACCTGTGCAAAGAGTGGTGATGCAAGTAGTGTTGCAATTAATATTAATTTTTTCATTATATTACCTCCACAGTAACTTCATCGATACCGTTATATTTGTATCCACCGTGATTCCATTTGATATCTTTGGCAAAAGGTTGTTCATCACCTATTTTATTGATAGCTTTTGTCATGATAGTCACTTTACCAAATGTAGTTGGTTTATATGCAAATCTAAAGGCTCTATAGGCATAACGCCCTAGTTTACCATCATCAAGTAGGGCTTTGTCCCAAGTTTTACCCCCATCTGTAGAAACTAGTACATCTTGAATACCATGACCATCATCCCATGCTACACCACGTACAACAACGTGCGATTTATGATTGATAATTGAGTCTTTTGTAGGGTATCCAATCACAGACTTCACATTCATCTTTTTGATCGGTTTCGTATTTTTAAATCTTTTCTCTGGTGTTTCTGACTCTGTTTCATTGTCTGGTACACGATATGCAACATCCATAAAGAAGAGTTTTTTGTATTCATTGGTTACTGTAATGTTAGATAGCATTTTTACCCATGAGTCAGAGTAGTACCCTGGAAGTATAAGTCTAAGTGGGTATCCATTAAGGTATGGAAGATCTTCACCATTCATCTCATAAGCAAGTATCACATTATCATCAAGCTCTGTAAGTTCTAGTTCACGTATGAACTCTGGTGTCTCATAGTAAGCAGCTTTTTCAGAGCCGTTAAATCCTATCCATCTTGCATCTTTATGTAAACCTGCCTGATCAAGGATGTCACCAAGACGCACACCTTTCCAAGTAGCACAACCCATTGCACCTGAACCCCACTGGATACCACCGGCAATCGGTTTAAATGCAGAACGGCTGTTACCGCCACATTGCAGTACAGCTGTTACTTCTACCTGCTCAAATTTAGTTTTGAGGTCATTCAAAGAGATATTAAGCTCTTTTTTTACAAGACCATTGATACTGATAGTATATGTGTCAGGATCTATATGTGTAGGAATATCAGGCATATGCCAACGTACAAAGAACTGATCATTTGGTGTAAGAGCAGAGGTAAAAACATCTCTTGGTGTCTCTAACAAAGGCGGTCTGTCAGAATACATGATCAATGGTCTTTTCTCAGGAAAAGCAACAGGCGATACTTTTCTGTTATCAATTGGTTGAACTGTTTCCCCAGCTTCTAGTGTACTAGTTCCTACAGCTGCTGCACCAGCAGTTACTATAGCTTTTTTAAAGAAGTCTCTTCTTTCCATAAAATACCTTTCAGTGTGTGATAATAAATTAAAATACTAATTATTAATTGCTGTGATTATCGGAAAATATCTCTTAATAGATACTGAAAAGAGGGTTAAAAGGGTGTAGTTTAGTACTATTTTAGATGTTTTTTTATTATCAAACATTTTATTATCAATCATATTTACTTATGAAAATAAATATATTGATATATCTTGTCTTATTTAAGAAGATTCTAGTGTATTGTAAGATCGGTCGCCAGCGTCTCCCAATCCTGGTATGATAAACTTATATTCGTTAAGTTTTTTATCTATCTGTGCAATAAATACTTCTACATTTGGATGTTTCTGTTCTAAAATAGCCATTCCTTCAGGGGATCCGATAATATTGAGCGAAATAATTTTTTTAGGTGATTTGGATTCAATGAGAGATATCGCATCGCATAGTGATCCGGCAGTTGCTACCATTGGATCAACGATAATGACAGTTTTATCTTTGCAATCAGGTATACGATCATAGTAAAGAATGCTCTGGTGGGTATTTTCGTCACGTTTCATAGCGAGAAACCCTGATGAAGCATTAGGAAAAAGTGCAGTCACTGATTCTATCATAGGAAGACCTGCACGTAATATGGTGACAAAAATGATATCTTCTTCTTTAATAAATCCAAACCTTTCTTCTCCCTGCCATGTGGTTATAGTTTGATCTTCAAGTGTTTGGGTTTTGAGTGCTTCGTACACTAGCAGTCTAGACAATTCTTGAATAATATGCCGAAAACGCAATGCATCTGCTTGTTTTTCTCTCAAATGGTTCAATAAGGTTTTTGCAACAGGATTGGATAGTTCATAGATCATAATATACCCTTTACTTTGAATATTTTATTATACCAAAACTCAATATCCAGTTTAGAGTTCTTACAAATATCAAAATCCTGAGAAAACTTGAACTCCAAGTAGAGTAAGATTGAGAACTATGGCTATGATAGGTATAGCCATAGGATATGTTCTTATCCCTTGAGGGTGGGGCTCTTTGATTTTAATGAGTATAAGAGAAACATTTACAAGGGTGAAGATGATGAATATCATGAAACTGGTGGACTGTGCCAAGGTAAGGATAGGGAATAGTGTAGCCAGTAAAAATACCAGTAACCCAGCAAGAACAGTAGCATAGATGGGTGTATGTGTCTTTGGATGTACGATCCCAAGAAAGTTTGGTAGCCAACCTTGGGTACTCATACCATAGAAGATCCTTGAAGCCATGATAATTTGAATGAGTGCGCCATTAATCACGGCAAACAAAGCAATACTGCTAAGAATAGTTGCTTTGGAATGTGTAGCAGTTTCATAGACTTTCGCTAATGGTGCACTGGAGCCAGCTAGTTCATTTACAGGTACTACAGATATAGAGACTACGGCAATTATAATATAAAAGAGTGTGGCGATGATAAGCGTGGTAATAATGGCTTTAGGCATCGTGTTAGAAGGATCATTAACCTCTTCAGCGATGTTGACCATGTCTTCAAAACCTATAAAAGCATAAAAAGCTAAAAAGGCACCCAAGACAATAGCGTTGATCAATGTAAAATTCATAGGTGGGATAAAAGATCTAAGCGTTTGTGTATCCCATGAAATATAATCAAATCCTACATAGATAATCATACTAAGACCAAAGGTTTCGATCAATGTGAGTATTGCAGTGATTATAATGGATTGGGAGATACCCCATATTGCAATAGAACTAATGAGTATGACAACTATCAGGGTGCTTATTATCTCAGGAGCATCAATGAAAGTGATCAGATATCCGTGAAATCCATCTAGAATGGTGGCAGACGAGAGTAGACCTGTAAGGGCAATGCTAAGTCCTACAAGCGTAGAGAGAACAGGGCTGTTAAATCCTGCATTGATATAAAGCGCTTCTCCTGCACTCATAGGATATCTTGCACTGAGTTCAGCATAGGTTAAAGCTGTGAAAGAGACAACAACACATGCAAGCAGAAAGGAGAGAGGGATATATGCCCCAGCTATACCAGCCATCTCACCTATAAGTACATAAATACCTGCACCAAAGATATTACCCAAGCCATAAAAAACGAGCATGGGTAAAGTAACATTACGTTTTAATTTGGACTTATACTCACTGTTCATTTTTTCTCTTTAGTGTTATTTACTCATAACAGTATATTACAATCTAATCGATATACAAAATAGACGTAGCCTTTGTTGACCTTTGTAGCTTTTATAGCTAAAATAAGTTTATATAGAGTGTATAAAGGTTAGTGATGGGAACAAAAAAAGCAAAAGATACGCCGAAAATAAAGAAAGCTAAAATTGGTTTTGATGATATTGTAGGACACAAACATATCAAAGAACGTCTAAAAGGTATTATTAAGATCGTTAAAAATCCAGAAATGCTTGAACGTTTTGATACACCTGTTCCAAAAGGATTACTTATTTATGGTCCTGTCAGTGTAGGGAAGAGTATGCTTGCTAAAGCTTTTGCAAAAGAGGCAGGGCTCTCTTACATGGAAATATCGGGTTCTAATCTTTTTGAACTTGATTATATTAAAGAAGTGTATCAAATAGCTTCAAAAAATGCACCATGTGTGGTGATCTTAGAAGATATAGATATCAAAGGCATCATGCAAGGTGCTATTACCAATGTTTCATTTTCTGATATTGCAAAAGTATTGGAATCAATACATGAGATGGTATTTACTATCGCTACAGCTGAGAATCTCGAAGACATAGACCCTGTTCTAACGTCATCCCAAAAACTTGATTATTTACTGGAAGTAACAGAACTCGATAAAGATGCCAGACGTTTTTTTATAGAGAAGATTATGCAAAAACCTCATGATCCAGCGATAGATGTTGAACGTATTGTGCGTTACATCGCCGGTATGAGTGCATTGGAGCTTGAGCGGCTTGGACGTATGGCTGCATTAAGTGTTGTGGAGGAAGAGAAAGAGTTTATTACTGAAGAGATACTTATAGAACAGATCAATATCATCAAATATGGGCACAAGATAGAAAAACAGATGGTTAAAAATCTTGAAGAAGAGCGTAAGATGACAGCCTATCATGAAGCGGCACATGCCGTCCTTTCTGTGTTACTTTTACCCCATATAAAAATCGAACAGGTTACCATAGCACCACGAAGTAAAATGCTCGGTTTTGTCTCTTACAATGATGAAGATCAGTTATCTAACATCACCAAAGAAGAGTTGTTTTATGATGTTTGTGTATTGCTTGGCGGTCGTGTATCGAGGGTTAAGAAAAAGGGAAGTGAATATATGGACAGTGGTGCAGCAAATGATCTCTCTCAAGCTTCGTTACAAGTTTATGCTGCCATTACAACCCTTGGAATGGATAAAGAACTAGGATATATTAATCTAAATGCTATAAATACTTTAGACAACTATTTTCTGGAGCAACAAATTGAAAAAAGATTTTTACATTGGATGCATGTCGCAAAACAAGATACAGAAAAATTAGTTAATGAGCATTGGGAAAAGATAGAAACCTTGGCACTTAAACTGATAGAACAAGAAATAGTTGAGAGTAATGAACTCTCTCAGATCATTGGTAAGAAAAAGATTTCACATAAGATCCAAGATAGCCTATAATATACATCGAGGAGAAACTGATGCGATATAAAATTGCACTCTTCCTACTGTTTTTAAGTGTTTCACTTTTTGGAGATACGAAGGAAAGCTATTACGAAAAAGCCAGAAAAGAGATGGTAGATGTCATTCAAAGGGAAGTTAAATCAACCCACGGCTATCTGGGAAGAGATAGGCTTGGACAAAATGTGATCGATGCGATAGGAGAGGTAAAAAGGCACAAATTTGTACCGCTTATTAGCCGTTTGAGTGCCTATGAAAACAGGCCTCTCCCCATCGGATATGCCCAGACGATATCGCAGCCTTATATCGTTGCCGTAATGACTGACCTGTTGGATCTAAAACCTTCAGACAGGGTGCTGGAGATCGGTACAGGTTCCGGTTATCAGGCAGCGGTACTGGCCGAGATAGTCAAAGAGGTCCATACCATTGAGGTGATTCGAGAGCTCGGTATTTCGGCTGAAAGAAGGCTTGAAAAACTTGGGTATAAAAATATCAAAACACGCATAGGCGATGGCTACTACGGCTGGGAAGCTCATGCGCCTTATGATGCGATTATCGTGACCGCTGCCGCCGGCCATATCCCGCCGCCGCTTCTTAAACAGTTGAAACCGGGTGGCAGGATGATCATTCCTGTCAAAAGCTTTTATTATGTGCAGCATCTTATTTTGGTCTCAAAAGATGAAAAAGGCGCTATCACCACCCGTCAGATCCTTCCGGTAAGATTTGTGCCGCTTACAGGGGATCATTGAGATCATGACAACAACAAGGCTGCCCTACTTTTCTATCGCACTGATATCCGCTTCAGCACTTGCCTATGAGATACTTCTGATGAAACTCTTCTCCATTATCCAATGGCACCATTTTGCCTATATGATCATAAGCCTTGCACTGCTTGGATACGGGGCAAGTGGTACATTCCTAGTCGTTGCACGCGAGTGGTTGCTAAAATATTTCTCCTACGCTTATGTCGGCAATATTGCACTTTTCTCTGTCTCGTCGATTCTCTGTTTTATCGTTGCCCAGCAGATCCCTTTCAATCCGCTGGAACTGTTATGGGAACACACTCAGCTCTTTTGGCTTTTCGGGCTCTATCTGCTTCTTGCACTTCCTTTCTTTTTTGCAGCCAATGCGATCGGCCTGGCATTTATCCGCTATAGATCAGATATTTCCGGGCTTTACGGGGCGGACCTACTTGGTGCCGGTTTGGGCAGTCTGGGTATACTGATACTCTTTTATCTCTTTTTCCCCGAATCAATTTTAGAGCTGATTGCCCTCTCGGGTCTGCTGGGCGCAGCGATAGCTACTCGAGAAGTAGTACTTAGGTCCAATGCCGTTATTCTGCTGATGTTTGCTGTGGCACTTTTGACCGTTTTGTTCTTTGGCAGGGAATCCGCTCTTAAAATGAATGTTTATAAGGATCTTAGCCAGACCCTTCGGATCTCTGGAACGAAAATTATAGAAGAACGCTCCTCTCCGCTTGGGATGCTCTCCGTTGTGCAAAGCCCGAAGGTTCCTTTCCGCTACGTTCCGGGGCTGAGTATGGCTTCTGATGTAGAACCTCCGCAGCAGCTTGGTGTCTTCACAAATGGCGATGGGATGAGTGCCATTACAAAATATCCTGATAAGATGCAGCATCTTAGCTATCTTGATTATCAAACTTCTGCACTGGCTTTCCATCTTGGTGATCCGGATAAGGTACTGATCCTCGGTGCTGGTGGAGGCTCAGAGATACTCCAGGCACTATACCATGGAACCAAAGAGATCGATGCCGTCGAGATCGATCCTCAAATGGTTGATCTTGTCGGAACGAAATATGCTGAATTTGCCGGCAACATCTATGCCATGGAGAGTGTCACGGTCCATACCGCAGAGGCGAGAGGTTTTATCGCTTCATCCAAAGAGAAGTATGACCTGATCCAGATGGCGATGGTGGACTCGTTCGGGGCTTCATCTGCAGGACTTCAGTCGTTGAGCGAAAACTATCTCTACACGGTAGAAGCACTTCAGCTCTATCTGCAGCATCTCAAACCGGAGGGTTATCTCTCTTTCACGCGCTGGCTGAAGCTTCCGCCCAGAGATACACTCAAACTTTTTGCGACAGCTATTGAAGCGCTGGAGCGTAACGGTGTAAAAGATCCGAAAAAGCATCTTGTTTTGATAAGGGGCTGGCAAACAAGTACGCTTATCATTAAAAACGGCATGTTCAGCTCAGCAGAGATTAAAGAGCTTAACCATTTCTGTGATGAACGGTTTTTTGACACAGCCTATTACAGCGGCCTTGTGAAATCCGGAGCAAACCGCTATAACATTCTTGACAAGTCCTATTTCTTCGAGGGCACGCAAGCCCTTCTGGAAAATAGGGAACAATACTACAGCGACTATAAATTTAACATCAGGCCCGCAACCGATGACAGACCCTATTTTTACCATTTCTTCAAGTGGGAGACCCTCAATGAGATCTTTGCACTACGCGGAACCGGAGGGCTGCATCTTCTCGAGTGGGGGTATCTGGTACTGGTCGCATCACTTTTGCAGGCTGTCATTGCCAGTATCGTATTGATACTTTTGCCGCTTATACGGTATAGAAAATCTGAAAAAAGAAGGATAGTAACAAGCAAGAAGAGAGTGCTTGTCTACTTTTTTGCTTTGGGGCTGGGTTTTCTGTTTTTAGAGATCTATTTTATTCAGCGTTTTATTCTCTTTCTTAGTCATCCGCTCTATACGGTAGCGGTCGTTTTAAGCTCTTTTCTGATCTTTGCAGGGCTTGGCAGCAGATACTCAAAACGCCTTGGAACACTAAAAGGGTATAGCCATAGTGCACGTTACGGGATTTTTGGTATTTTTATTTTCGGTCTCTTTTATATTTTGACACTCGATCATATCTTTGGCTTTTTACTGACACAGACAGAGCCCATAAAGATAGCCGCTTCTGTAGTACTCATTGCCCCTTTGGCCTTTGTGATGGGGATGCCTTTTCCTATGGGGCTCTCTGAGCTGGGCAGGCACTCTGAGTCTTTGATCCCCTGGGCATGGGGAGTAAACGGATGTGCTTCTGTCATCTCTGCCGTTGCTGCAACGCTTGTTGCGATCCATTTCGGATTTACCTTCGTGATGATAATGGCTTTGCTTTTTTACCTGGCAGCCTACCTCTCGTTCCCAGTTCAAATAAAGGAATGAAATGGATATAAAAGAGCATGACATTCTTTGCAAAAATCTTCTGAAATCTCTTGAAACAGATGAGGATACACAGCTTATCCAGACTCATATCTCCACGATAATTTTGAACGGTGATCTGGCATTCAAGCTGAAAAAACCGGTCGATTTTGGTTTTTTGAACTACTCGACACTGGGCAAACGGCACAAAAACTGTCTTGAAGAGGTACGCATCAATGAAGGTTTTGCACCAAAACTCTATCTGGGTGTTATACCGATAACCGGTTCGATCGAAGATCCCCGGATCGATGGTGAAGGCAGGGTGTTGGATTATGCTGTCAAAATGTGCCGGTTTGCCCAGAGTGATCAGCTTGACAACATAGTCGAGCAAGACGGTCTTGAAATCGAATCGATGGATAAGATCGCAAAGGTTATTGCCCGTTTTCATGAAGAGTCAGTCCCTGTCGATGCGGCAAGTGATTATGGGGAGCCTCAGCGGGTGCTCTCGCCTATGCTGGAGAATTTTGATCTGCTTCAAAGGGTAGCGGCTGAATATGCACTCGATTTAGAACTGGCTTCTGTCACAGCATGGACTCATAAGCAGTTTGAGAAACTGAAACCGCTGTTGCAACGCCGTAAAAAAGAGGGGTTTGTCCGTGAGTGTCATGGAGATATGCACCTGCACAATATGGCGCTGCATGAGGGTGAACTGATTTTGTTTGATGCGATAGAGTTCAACACTTATCTAAACCATATCGACGTGATCAGTGACCTGGCATTTTTACTGATGGACCTGGAGTATCGCGGCATGGTCCGCCACAGCCGCAGGCTTTTAAACCATTACCTTGAGTTGACCGGCGATTATGAGGGAGTAGGCTTACTGGACTTTTATAAGACCTACCGTGCTATGGTCCGGGCCAAAGTGGCAGCACTGAGAGTTGCTCAGGAGATGGAGCAGGATGAACGCAGAGCGTTGATGGATGAAGTGATCGGGTATATCAATCTGGCACTAAGCTATACAGAGAAAAAAGAGGTATTTTTGGCTATCACGCATGGTTTTTCAGGATCAGGGAAAAGTACCTGTACATTGATGATGGTTGAACAGTACGGGGCACTGCGCATCCGTTCGGATGTGGAGAGGATACGGATGTTTAAAAGAAGTGTCAGAGATGGTTTGAAAGAGGGAATATATACACCTGATGCTACCAAAGCAACGTATGAACGTCTTCTTGAATTGGCTATCTCTGTTTATGAAGGGGGTTATCCGGTCATTGTGGATGCAACATTTTTGAAGCGGTGGCAGCGTCGGCTTTTTGGGGAACTCTCTTCTGAAGTCGAGGTCCCTTTTTTGATATTCGATCTGCAGTGCGATACGAAAATAATGCGTAAGAGGATCGAAGAACGCTCCGGTACTGGTATTGATATCTCCGAAGCAGACCTGGACGTGCTTGAGAAGCAAATGCAAACAGCAGAGCCGCTCTCAAATAAGGAGATGGAAATCTGTTTTGTGCTTGATTGCACAAGTATGGAATCGATAAAAAGAGCTATTCCTGCTTTAATTGATACATTATATCATCAGCTGTAAATACATACAATGTGCTTATCGGGAATCCTGAGGAACGGATTGCCTTTGCACTCCAAGTATTGCAGTTATTGAACAGATGAAATCTTCCTTCTGCACGATAGAATCTGCTTGTTCCATAGTTACCGCTTCCCAGTTTGATAATCTGTCTCTTCTCGTTCAATGCAAAACTGTTATGGATGAACTCGACAAGTCTGATAAAACCTGATTTTGAGAGTTTTAACTGAACAACTTCACTGTTAGAAAAATATGCTACGGGATCAGTCTGGAGTGCAGCTACATGTAGAACAGAGTCGGTAGGCCAAAACAGTGCTCTAATGCCCATCCATAGCGTATTTTTCTCCGCCTGATAATAGGTCTCATCTCCCCATCCTATCTCTAGATATCGGGCACTTTTAAAATCATCAAATGAATGCATATAAGGGTCTGCATTTTTTTTGGGTAAAACAATGCCTGTATGTAATCCATGATTGATGATGTATACTGTTTTGTTATCGGTTGTATTTGGATCTGGTGGATAGAATGCGCTAACAGGTTTTGTACAACCGGTCAATAGGACGATAGAAAAGATTATCAGGCCAGTTAGTATGCCTTGTAGGTAAGAGTTGCATTCCACAAAAGACCCCTTTTATATATTATAAGACTTCTTTCAAAATTTTATTATATCTTTTTCCTATCTAAAATTATAAATATTTATGAATTATTTAATAGCTGTAGTATATAATGGAGTATTGCATATAAAAGGAGTGATAATGAATATTGGTGAACTTTGTAATCGTGAAACGGTTATTGTCCTTAAAGATGAAGATATTGTAGAGGTGGCTAGACTGATGCGTCATTATCATGTTGGTGACCTGATCGTCGTAACCAAAAGTGGAGATGATAATATTCCGATCGGTATAGTAACCGATCGAGATATTGTTATGGAAGTAGTAGCTAACTATGCTGACCCTCAAACCGTTAAGGTTGCCGAAATTATGAGCCAAGAGCTGGTGACCGGCAGTGAAGAGGAGGGTATTCATGAGATTATTGAGCGTATGCGCATGCATGGAATCAGAAGATTACCGATTGTTGATAAAGAGGGTTGCCTTGCCGGCATAATCTCCGTCGATGATATTTTGGAATTTTTAGGTGAAGAGGTCGATGCATTGATAGGACTCTTTTACAAAGAACGGCGATCTGAAACCGATAAGATGGGATAGAGGTGAAAGAATATATTCAGGATTGGGTAAAAATGAAAAAACTACCATAATGGTCTGGCCCTGTTCAATGATCCTGCTTTTAACTCATAAAGGTACCATAATAAAAAAGGTGAAATATGACATATGACGAAAAAGTCTGGTTGAAACAATATGACAAAGACGTACCCTATTCTGTAGTGTACCCTAAAGTACCTCTTTATGTTTTTTTGGAGCAAGCGGCTTCCAAATATCCTCATAACAGGGCGCTCTCCTATCTTGGGAACGATATACCTTATGCCGATCTGGACAACCTGGTAAACAAAGCGGCGAACAGCCTTATAAAGCTAGGCGTTAAAAAAGGTGATCGGGTGGCGCTCTATCTTGCCAATACTCCCCAGTTTATCATCGCATTGTATGGTGTTTTGAAAATAGGAGCCATTGCTGTTCCCATCAATCCCCTCTATAAAGAGTCTGAAGTGGCGTATGAACTGAAAGATTCCGGTGCAAAGACAGTCATCGTCATGAGCCGTTTTTATCCGCTTATACAAGAAGTTCGTGAGGAGACGGGACTTGAAAACGTCATTGTCACCAATGTTAAAGCCTACTTCCCCTTTTTTACCAGACTCCTGTTTACCCTTTTGAAAGAGAAAGAGGACAGAGTAACCATAGATACGGCAGATCATTGGCTGGAAATGTTGATGAAGGAGAGCGATGATAAAAAGCCTGATATAGAGGTTGAGACCGAAGATGTTGCGCTGTTGCAATATACCAGCGGAACAACCGGTACGCCAAAGGGCGTCATGCTTACTCACTATAATCTCGTTGTCAATGCACTCCAGTGCAGGGTATGGGTAACTGATACAGTCGAAGGTGAAGAACGTGTACTTGGTTGGCTCCCTTTCTTTCACAGCTTCGGCATGACTGCCTGCCTCAGTTTTACTATGAGTTGCGCAGGTACACTGATATTGGTTCCCAACCCGAGGGATCTGGATTATATCCTTAAAACCATTGAAAAAGAGAAGATCACGATCATGCCTGGTGTTCCCACGATGTATGCAGCATTGGGCAATTACAAGGGAGTTTTGAACTATGATCTCAGTTCGGTCAGAGCGTGTATCAGCGGAGGGGCACCGCTGATGGAGAGTGTCAAAAAGAGATTTGTAGAGGTGACGGGTTCCAAGTTGGTAGAGGGGTATGGGCTCTCTGAAGCGTCCCCGGTTACGCATGCCAACCCGATGAATGGGATCAATAAAGTTGATTCTATCGGTATCCCTATGCCGGATACAATGTGCAAAATTGTCGACCTTGAAAGCGGAGAAGAAGAGGTGGAGAT
>CAKZWP010000027.1:0-2524 GCA_937921845.1 uncultured Sulfurovum sp. | reverse complement strand
ATAGAGGGTATCAGTGAACTCCCTACCATTAGCATAGCGACAAAAGAAAAAACTCATAGCCATTTACAAGACTTACAAAAGACCTATGAGTGGCTTTATGGTTTAGATGAGACGTATATGTCAAATATAGAACCCAATGATACTTACCGCATAGAAAAAGCTTTGCATATCTATTTGGAAACTGACCTTACACCTACACAATATTTTCAACAATATCCGCCTAAACCTACTGTGACAGAACCACTACCTATCTACCAGATAGAGATCGAGAGAGAAATACTTCGTGAGCGTATAGCCTTACGCACGAACTTGATGCTGAACGATGGGTTGATCGATGAAATATGTATACTTGAAAAAAAGTATACACGAGCACCTAACTGTATGAAATCTATAGGGATCAAAGAGACATTGGCTTATCTGGACGGTATCTATGACAAAAAAATGCTTATAGAAAAAATTACCACCAATACTGCAAGGTTGGCTAAACGCCAAACAACATTTAATAATTCTCAGTTTAATAATGTGATAAAAGGAAGTGTTACAGAGTTGGAGAAGATTTTAGTGAGAAGATAACAAGGTACATAAAAGTACCTTTTCATCGGATATAGAGCAGCGCTCTATATCTGCGAATACTAGTACCCGCTGGCACTTATCATATAGTAAAGATAAGATACAAGTGGTTGCACATAGAAGATAGCTGCAACTGTTGCAACTGTTGCAAACCCAATGATAACCATCAATGGTTTAGAAATGTTATAGTAAACAACATCTACATCTTTTACCGGATCTTTAAGGAACATATACACTACAAGTTTCAAGTAGTAGTATGCAGCGATAGCCGAGTTAAGACCCATTATAATCGCTAACCAAATATATCCAGCATTGACTGCTGCTTGCATCACATAGATCTTACCCCAGAATACTGAGAATGGAGGTACACCAGCTAGTGAGAACATAAAGAGTCCCATAACTACTGCGCCCATAGGCATGATCTGAATAAGGCCTGAAAACTTCTCGTAAGGGTGATCATAAAGTACATTAAATCTTCTCGTTTTATGACGAGAGATCCATAACATAGCAAAAGCACCAAGGTTAGTAAACATAAAGAGTGCATAGTATAAGAATATTGCTGTGTTCCCTTCTGTTGTATCTAGAGCCAGTGCTGCCATGATGAAACCAGCATGAGAGATAGATGAGTATGCAAGCATACGTTTCACATCACCCTGTACCAATGCCATAATGTTTGCAAGTGTCATTGTAAGTACTGCGATGATAAGAATTGTCCATCTTACCCACTCAATACCAAGATCAATGTACATACCAAAAATTCTAATACTCACTACAAAAGCAGCAACTTTAGGTACTACTGACATATAACCAGCTAAAGGAGCAGAAGCACCCTCATATACATCTGGTGCCCATGTATGGAATGGGAAAAGTGAAATTTTAAATGCAAAAGCAACCAACAATAATACAGATGAACCAAAGATAGCGATCATCAATCCTGTTTCATGAATACGTGTAGCAAGTACTTCAGCCACTTTATAAAGTTCTACTGAACCAGTGAGTGCATAAACTACTGCTGAACCCATCGCAAAGAATGCAGCTGCAAGTGCACCCATTGTAAAGTACTTCACGGCAGCTTCATATGAATTCGCTCTGTTGTGAAGCGCTATAAGCGTATAGAGTGAAAGTGATGCTGTTTCAAGCCCTACAAAGATAAGGATCAAGTTATCTGATGCTACCATAAACTGGAATCCTGCAATCATAAATAAGAAAAGTGCAAAGAATTCAGGATATGAATATTCGTGGAATCTTTTTGATGTTAATGCCAAAGGTATAAAGATCATCGAACCACCAATGATCATCAATTGAGAGATGATGGAAATACCATCAATCAACATTACATCAAAGAAACCGCGTTCATTTACATTGAGACCCAGTACAGCACCAAAATCAATAAAGAGTACCAAAATAGTTAACATTACATAAAGTGATTTATGTAATGTTTCTTTCATTAGGTCAATCATCAAAATAATCAAACCACCAGCAATTGCAATAAGCATTGGAGCAAGAGTAATAAGGTTTAGACTCTCTAAACTCACATTAATAGGCTGTAACATTACTTCACCTCCTTACTTGATTTTGCAACTCTTATCATATCTTTTGCCTCTTGCGTAATCGCTTTTTCATCCATGAAACTTAACAATGCTTTTACAGAGTTATCTATTGGCTCAAGTACTGGCTTAGGGTATACACCTAACCAAATCACAATTGCAACCAATGGAATAAGCGACCATGTTTCTCTACCATTTAGATCTTTAAGTTTTTTATTCTCTTCATTATTCAGTGGACCAAAGAAAGTACGTTTCATGACTCTTAGCATATATACTGCACCTAAGATAATAGATGTACCTGCCAAGATTGTCATTATTGGTGATACTTGGTAGAAACCAAGAAGTACAAGGAACTCACCCACAAAACCGATTGTAAGTGGTAATCCGACCGATGCCATCAACATAAT
>CAKZWP010000026.1:0-12514 GCA_937921845.1 uncultured Sulfurovum sp. | reverse complement strand
TTTAAGGTAGACATAAAGAGGATGGGTATGTTCTCCATTGACCTCTATCTTCGCAAAAAGAGGGAAGGTGACATCGAAGTTCGTTCTACAAAAGTTCAGTATCTGTTTTTCTGCACCTGGTTCCTGCCCTCCGAATTGGTTACAAGGGAATGCCAGTACTTCGAAACCTTGGTCATGGTAAGTCTTGTAAAGTTTTTCCAGACCTTCATATTGGGGTGTAAATCCACATTCGCTGGCTACATTGACGATAAGGAGCACTTTATCTTTGTAGATTGCCATTGATTGTTCATTTCTTGTGATAGTCGCAACGTTAAAATCATAAATATGTTTCATTGTGTCTCCTGCATTGAGTGATAGTATGAGTACTAAACCTAGTAAGGTTTTTTTCAAAATGATATCCTTTTAAATGTTTCTATCTATATTATCGTACTTTTTTTGCACTTTATATCTCGTTAAGCAGTGGGTTTTTAAATTTTTTCTGAAGTATAATAGTGAGAGAGTATAATCATAGAAGAATCTTATTTGTCAGGAGTTTTAATGTACGACATTATTTATATTGGCGGTGGGCTTAATTATGCTGGAGCCGTTGTTGCTGCAAAACATGGACTTAAAGTAGCGCTTATTGAAACATCACTTGATCAAATGGGTGGTGTTTGCCTGCATAAAGGATGTATACCTTCCAAAATGTTTCTACATCATGCCAATACGATCCGTCAAAGCAAAGAGAGTGTTTTTAGCGGTGAGCTCACACTTGATATGAAAATACTGACTGCAAAAAAAGACAAACTTATCAGCAGTGCAACCAAAGCAGTCACAGCACAATGTGCCCAATTTGAACTGATCGAGGGTAAAGGGCATATCATAGGAGCACATAAAGTTGAAGTAGAAGGAAAGATATATGAGGCGGAGCATATCGTCATAGGAACGGGTTCTTCCCCTTTTATCCCTGATGGTATAGCATATGATGGGAAGGCTATTCTCACAAGTGATGATGTACTTGAACTTCAGGAATTGCCTAAAGAGATAGCCATTTATGGTGACGGGGCTATCGGTTTGGAAATGGCAAGTTTTTTTGCTTCAACGGGTGTGCATGTGACACTCATTTCCCGTGATGAGACACTTTTAGAAAAATCACATCCACTTATCCAAAGTGCAATGGTCAAACAGATAACAAAACTGAGTATAACGCATCTTAAGAACCACGTGGTTAGCTCCGCTGAAAATACGACAAAAGGGGTACATGTCACTTTTGACAATGGTACTTCCAGTTATTATGAACAGATGCTCGTTGCAACAGGACGTCACCCCAATACAGATGTCATCGCAACAGATGAGATTACTGTAAACAGAGGTATAGAAACGGATGCATTTTTTGAAACAACGCTTGCAAAACATTTTGCCATTGGTGATTGTAATGGTAAGTTACAATTGGCACACGCTGCAAGGGCACAGGCATTGAATGTAACCAATCAGATATTAGGTAAAAAGCCTCAAAAGCTCAATCTTGATCATGTAGTGCACTTTATCCATACTTTACCGATGAGCTATGCTACCGTTGGACAAAACAAATATTCTTTGGAGAAGAATGCTGTTGTTTTCAAAGAGAGTGTGATCACACTAAATCACTTTACTGGTTCTGCATTTCATCACTCGAGTGGCGGTGCAATGATCGCCTATGCAGATGAAAAAGGATTGATCTTGGGTGCTGAGATCTTAGCACCTGATGCAGAAGAACTCATCGCACCTGTGGCAATGGCACTTGCAGGAGAGATGACTGTGGATTCAGCGAAAAAGACCATTATGGGGCATCCTACTTTCAGTGAGGCACTGGAGAGAGCCTATTTTAGATTATGATCATAGTGGGGTTGTATATTACAGCCCTTTCATTACGATCTCAAAAAGATAGTCCACTTCATGGTCTTCCAGAAATACTGTTTTTTTACTCTCAAAGAAATCCAACACTTTTTTGGTAGGCAGGGCAGCACTGTAGAGACATGCAGGATGGGCAGGCTTAAAAGACTGCATAAGTGCGATCTCTTCTTCTATACGTTGCTCGCAAATATAGCAATTTTCTTCAGGATAAAGTCTTCCTTCATATTCAAGCAGCGTGATGTAAGACTCACAGACGATACGTTTAGGGTTTTGCTTATCCCATTTTCTGGCAGCAGAAAGCAGTAGATCAAAGTAAAAAGAGTCTATCTCTTCAGTGTCTTTGAGATGCGGTTCAAAGCGTTTGATGAAATTGTGCCACAGTAGGAGTTTGTTTTTATCAAAGAGCCATGGAAAACCCATATGAGAGAGTGAACGCAGTCTGGGAAGAAAGCTGCTCCCTTCCCCTTCCACCTCAAAATCTATAAGGTTTCCAAGCTGTAAAATGGAATGTCTTGCACCAAAAAACCGGTAATATGTCTTTACTTCCGTAGGGCTAAGTACAAGCGCTATAGAGTCTTCATTTTTGGCTTTTCTGACAGAAAGTATAAAACCTTTGATAATACACTCCAATAATTTTAGGATCTAATAGAAGTTCCCTTTATTTAATTATAGTCAAAATGATGTTAAAAACAGAGCAGTGCAAATGCACGACTGTATGGGCTTAACTAAGCCTTAAACAGCCTTTAACGTACATTTAAGTATAATCCACCCCATTACAGGAACACTATATGATGTTCTTTTTATATTACTTTTAAGGTTAGGATATGAGAGATTTATTTACTTCGTTTAAGGATAATTGTGGATTTGGGCTTTTAGCGTCTATCGACAATACTCCGTCACACAAAAACTTGGAAGATGCTGTTACTTCATTGTCACGTATGATGCACAGAGGGGCTATCGCAGCAGATGGTAAGACAGGAGACGGTTCAGGTCTTTTGCTTTCTCTTCCTAAATCATTTTTCAACAAAGAAGCAGCAGCTGATGGTGTAGAATTACCTGAGACTTATGCGGTTGCGATGGTTTTTTCAAACAATGAAACTGATTTTGATGTGATCAACAAAGTATGTGAGAACAATGACCTTAAAGTTCTTTACACACGTACTGTACCTGTAGACACCAATGCTCTTGGTGAACAGGCATTGGCATCATTGCCAACCATGAAACAAGTATTTGTTTCACCTAAATCAGCAGTGGCTGCAAATAGATTTGAAGCGTTAGTCTATCTTTCTCGTAAAGAAATAGAAGCTGAGCTTATCGAAGATCCGACTTTTTATATTCCTTCATTTTCAACAGCAGTAGTCTCATACAAGGGACTTGTGATGCCTACGCACATTAAAGAGTTTTACAAAGACCTTGCAAATGAAGATTTTGAAATCTCATTTTGTCTTTTCCACCAACGTTTCTCAACCAATACCCTTCCACAGTGGAAACTTGCACAGCCGTTCAGAATGATAGCCCACAATGGTGAGATAAATTCCGTGACAGCAAACAGATTCAATGTGGCAGCCAAAATGGCAGCAGTAAAATCAGATGTATTTACAGATGAAGAGATGACAAGACTCACAAATGTTATCCAAAACGGCATGAGTGACTCTGCAAGTTTAGATAACTTTATGGAATTTTTACGTGTGAATGGTGTTGATTTCTTTAAAGCAGCACGTTCTTTGATCCCCGCACCTTGGCATAATGCACCACACATGGATACTGACCTTAGAGCATTTTATGAGTATGCAAGTACCCATTTTGAACCTTGGGATGGGCCTGCGGCAGTAAGTATGACAGATGGTCGTTACATTGGTTGTGTGATAGACAGAAATGGACTTAGACCATCTAAATACATTAGAACCAAAGACAACAGACTGCTTATCTCTTCTGAGTATGGTGTACTTCAGATCCCAGAAGAAGAGATCGTTGAGAGAGGTAGACTGCAGTCTGGTGAAATGATGGGAATCGATCTTAAGCATGGTAAAGTACTTAAAACAGGTGACATCGATGATTATATCAAAGCGGGTAATCCTTATGATAAATGGCTGACTTCGAACATGTCTTATCTTCAAGAACATGTACCAACGGCTGTAGTACCAAAATCGTCAATTGTATATGGTAATATGGAAGCTAGACAACGTTACTTCAACTATACACTTGAAGTGATCAGAGAAGTGATCAGACCTATGATCGCTGAGGGTAAAGAAACGACAGGTGCTATGGGCGATGATACTCCTATCGCTGCATTCTCAACAGAGCAGAGAAACTTTACTGACTTTTTCAAACAAAAGTTTGCACAGGTTACCAACCCTCCTATAGATCCTATCCGTGAAAAAACAGTGATGAGTCTAAATACAGGTTTTGGTGAAAAAAGAAACGTACTTGCTGATGGTCCAGAACATGCCAAAAGACTTAAAACAGTACTACCTCTTATGTCTGCAGAGAAGTTTTGTATTCTTCAGGAATTTGGAGACGAAACAAATGAGAAGTATGATCCTGCATATAAAGTTGGAAAGTATGATACTACATATACAACAGACCTCAAAGCGAGCCTAGATGCACTTGTACAAACAGTCATTACAGATGTAAGAGATAATGGTGTAAGAACAGTTATCCTTGATGATAGAAAGCTTGATGAAAATACTAAGGTTATTCCTATGGCTATGGTTATCGGGCGTTTGAGCCAGGAGCTTTTAAATGCTAACCTTAGACACTTGACAAGTATGGTAGCGGTAACAGGTGAAGTATTTGACCCACACTCTGCAGCATGTATGATCGGTTTTGGTGCAGCCGCGATCTTCCCTTACTTGCTTTACTACACAGTAGCGGAACTTGAAGAGGGCAGTGAGACAATACAGGCTACACTGAAAACATTCAGAAGAGCAATGGGTGCAGGACTTATGAAGATCATGTCTAAGATGGGTATCTCAACGATCTCATCTTATAGAAACTCAAGACTCTTTGATGTGATCGGTTTAAGTCAAGAGATTGCATCTGATTGTTTTGGTGGTACAACAGCCCTTCTATCTGGTCTTGGTTACGAAGATATAGATGCACGTCTTAATGCAAATCATAAACGTGCTTTTACACATGCATTTGACGGTAAAGATAAAGCACTTTATAAAGGCGGGTACTATAAGTATAAAAGAGGTGAAGAGTTCCATGATTTCTCAAGACCGACTATTTCTGCGATACAAAAATGTGCAGAATCGGCTAAAAAAGAGGACTATGAAGAACTAAAAGGCTTGGTCAATGACAGAGATAAAAAATTCATCCGTGACTTCTATGAACTTAAAAGTGACAGAGCATCGATCAGTATAGATGATGTTGAACCATTGTCTGAGATCTTTAAAAGATTTTCAACTGCTGCGATGTCTATGGGGTCTATTTCTCAAGAGGCACATGAAACACTGGCTGAAGCGATGAATACCATTGGTGCGAAGTCTAACTCAGGTGAGGGTGGAGAAGCCAAAGAGCGTTTAGGAACGATCAGAAACTCTGCTATTAAACAAGTAGCATCAGGTAGATTTGGTGTGACACCTGAGTACTTGCAGTCCGCATCTGAGATACAGATCAAAGTAGCACAGGGTGCAAAACCGGGTGAGGGTGGACAACTTCCAGGAAGTAAAGTTTCACCACTTATCGCAACACTTAGATATACAAAACCGGGTGTGACACTTATTTCACCTCCACCACATCATGACATTTACTCTATCGAGGATCTGGCACAGCTTATTTATGATTTGAAGCAAGCCAACCCTAAAGCAAGAATAGCAGTTAAACTAGTTTCTACGGCTGGCGTAGGGACGATTGCATCTGGTGTAGCCAAAGCGTATGCAGATAAAATTATTATCTCTGGTGGAGATGGTGGTACAGGTGCAGCTCCAATGGGTTCTATACGTTTTGCGGGTAACCCTTGGGAGCTTGGACTTATCGAAGCACATAACTCTTTGAAAGTGAACAACCTTAGAGGACAAGTAACGCTTGAGACTGATGGTGGTCTTAAAACAGGTTTAGATGTTGTTAAAGCAGCTATTCTTGGTGCTGAAGAGTATGCATTTGGTACAGGAGCATTGGTTATCGTAGGGTGTATTATGTTGCGTGTATGTCACTTGAATACTTGTGGTGTAGGTGTTGCAACACAAGATGAACATTTGAGAAAAAGATTCTCAGGAAATGTTCAAAAAGTCATTAACTATTTTACACTTCTTGCTGAAGATGTAAGAGAGATACTTGCAGAACTTGGATATGCGTCTTTGGAAGATATCGTTGGTCAAAACCACTTATTGGATGTGATAGATGACGAGTTTGCGAAGAAATTTAATTTTGAAGAACTTCTTTACAAGATAGATGGTGTGAACACATGTCAAGTACCATTTAATGAACCATATGACCAAAATGAATTTGAGAAAGAGATCATTGAAGAACTTAGAGCTACGATTGAAGATCCATCAACACCTATCGTTCTCAATAAAGAGATCACAAACCTAAACAGAAGTTTTGCAACAAGAATCTCTGGAGAGATAGCAGCTATTCATGGAAATGAAGGTTTACCTGAAGGTACGATCACACTCAATATGAAAGGAACAGCAGGACAGTCTCTTGGTGCGTTCATGAGTAAAGGTATCAACATTAATGTTGAAGGTGCAGGTAACGACTACATCGGTAAAGGTATGAATGGCGGTCAAATCGTGATCACTGCCGATAATGCAGGGAGCGAGTTTGCACTTGGTGGAAATACTTGTCTTTATGGTGCAACAGGCGGAACAGTATATGTTCATGGAAAAGTAGGTGAGCGTTTTGCTGTACGTAACTCAGGTGCGACAACAGTGGTAGAAGGTACAGGAGATCATCCTTGTGAATATATGACTGGTGGTGTCGTAGCGATACTTGGTAGCACAGGGGTAAACTTCGGTGCAGGTATGACAGGTGGTAAAGCATTTGTTTATGACATAGATGGTGGCTTTTATGAAAAAGTAAATCCTGAGCTTGTCGAGCCACTTCGTATCGATACAGATGAGTGGGATACTGAAATGTTTGAGCTTAAAGCGCTTCTTAAAGACTATGTAGAAAAAACAGGTTCTAAGAGAGCAGCATATATTTTAGAACACTTCAGAAGTGAGATCAGAAAGTTCTGGATGGTTGCACCAAGGGGTATAAAACCAACAATCGTAGCTGACAAAAAAGGCGAGTAAGAACATAGTATGACACCTTTCATTCAAGCCTGTATCAAAGCCAATGAAGAGATAGCAGATGCTATAAAAGACGGTTTTGATGCTTCCTGGTTTGAAAAAACAGAAGTAGGTGCCGGTGGTGATGTCAGCTCTAAGCTTGACCTTTTTGCCGAAGCTATTTTTGTGAAGTATTTAGGTGTTTTTGGAGAGATCGAGTCCGAAGAGAGTGGTATTATAGGTGAGGGTGAAGAAAAGATCATCATCGATCCTATAGACGGTTCTTCCAATGCACTTTCCCTTTTCCCTTATTACGGTACCTCTGTTGCGAAGATAAATGCCGAGGGTATTTTAGATGCAGCAGTGGTCTGTAACCTCGCCAATGGAGATATTTTCTTCAAGTCTTCTACTTCTAAAATACAACAAGGTAAACTTTTTTCAAATACGTTTCATACACCGCATTCTGCAACAAATGGGGAAATAGGACTTTTTGAAAAAGCCTATGCAAACCCTGCATTGGTTACAGCATTGGACCAGGAAAAGTTAAAGTTTAGAGCACCAGGTGCCATAGCACTTTCATTGGCTTATGCCCATACAGTGAATTATGTACTTTATATGGGGGAGTTTCGAATTTACGACTTTGCCGCAGGTTTAGCACTTTGTGAGGGCTTAGAAGTAATTGTTGAGGCTGATTATGTTATAGTATCGAAAGAAAAAAGCATAGCAAGACAAATAGAAACACTAATCCATAAATTATAGGTATGCAGGAGTAAGAATGTTTGGAAATATTTTTAAAAAAGCAACAACAGAAACAGTAAAACAAGAGACACCTAACCAGTGGATCAAATGTCCAAAATGTACCTCTTTGATGTACTATAAAGAAGTAGAAGCCAAGCAAAATGTATGTCCAAAATGTAACCACCATTTCCGAATCTCTGCTGAAAAGCGTATCGCATCAATCGCAGATGAAGGCTCTTTTGTAGAGTTTGACAATACTTTAGCACCGATAGACCCACTGAAGTTTTCAGATAAAAAATCTTACAAAAAACGTATAGAAGAAGCCAAAGCCAAAACAGGTAAAACCTCTTCTGTAATGAGCGGTTCATGTACCATCGGTGGTCAACCGATTGAGATCGCAGTATTTGACTTCTCATTCATGGGTGGTAGTCTCGGTTCAGTTGAAGGTGAAAAAATTGTTCGTGGTATCAACAGAGCTATAGAGAACGAGTGCGGGTTTATCATCGTTTCTGCTTCTGGTGGTGCACGTATGCAAGAGAGTACTTACTCTTTGTTACAAATGAGTAAAACATCTGCTGCACTCAATAGACTGCACCAAAAAGGTTTACCTTTTATCTCTATCTTGACTGACCCTACTATGGGTGGTGTATCTGCATCATTTGCTATGTTGGGTGATATCATCATGGCTGAACCGGGTGCGCTTATCGGATTTGCAGGTCAAAGGGTTATTAAGCAAACCGTTGGTGTTGATCTTCCGGAAGGTTTCCAGCGTTCAGAGTTCTTACTTTCGCATGGACTTATAGACATGATCGTAGACCGTGGTGACATGCATCAAACACTTTCTGACCTGTTCAAACTTTTTAACAAGAAGGCAAGTTAAAATACACGTATGATATATGCACTTGTTGACAAGGAGACACTGAATCAAAAGGGTGTCTCTTTAAACACACTTCTTCAACACATTTCCACTTTTCCCAATATACCTATTCTCCAGTACCGCAATAAATTGGCTTCACTCGAAGAAAAAAAAGAAGATTTAGAGATCATCCGAGCATATTATGATGGACAACTGATCATCAATGACAATATTGAACTTATCGCACATGCAGACGGCTTACACCTCGGACAAGAAGACCTTCGAAAATACAGTCATGATCTGCAAGAAGCAGTAAGTTTGGTACGTCAAAAGATAGGAACCAAGCTTCTTGGACTCTCAACACATGATAAAGCAGAGATATCTGAAGCAAATACCCTAGACCTGGACTATATAGGTTTGGGAGCTTACCGAGCCACTGACACAAAAAGTGAAGCCAATGTCGGAGGAAAAACACTCCTTGAAGCGGCTAAACATTCTAAACATCCTGTGGGTATTATAGGTGGTGTTCGTATGGATGATATCTTTGAAGAGCCTATTATTTATAAAGTGATAGGAAGTGGACTCTATAACGGTATAGAGTAATGACTGGGAAACTTTCTCTTAAAGTAAAGAAAATATGAACAGATGCAAATGGTGTGGAAACGATCCTTTATACATCACGTACCATGATGATGAATGGGGCATTCCTGTTCATGATGACCGACTCCTGTTTGAGTTCCTGATCTTAGAAGGAGCACAGGCCGGGCTTAGTTGGCTGACAATCCTGAAAAAAAGAGAAAATTACAGGAAGGCGTTTCACTCCTTTGATTACGAAACAATAGCCAATTACACTGAAGCAGATATAGAACGTTTGCTTTCAGATCCCGGCATCGTGCGTAATCGCCTAAAGATCGAATCGGCCATTAAGAATGCACGGGGTGTTATGAAGATCCAAGAGGAGTTCGGCTCATTGGACGCATATCTTTGGCGCTATGTTGAAGGTATTCCTAAGCAAAACGAATGGAAATCAATGGCAGAACTTCCAGCGAAAACAGAATTAGCTGAAATGATGAGCAAGGATTTAAAGAAGCGTGGATTCAACTTTGTAGGTCCAACCATCTGCTATGCATTTATGCAGGCGGTGGGCATGGTAAACGATCATACAACGGATTGTTTTCGATATGAGGAAATTAAGCAACTTAGCCAAGCAAAAATACAGCGTACTTGATAGGCTGTGAAAACCTTATAAAGTTATATATTTTATAAGGTTTTGAAAACAAGATATTTTGTTCGTTATTGCCAGATTTTAACAAAATTGTTTTTGCAGTTTATTTACTAAAATATACTGTATTTAGCTTCGCCTGTTTCCAAAAACAATAAGTAGTCCACCTAGCACTATTGCTCCTGTGCCAGCCCAAATAGGGACCTGTAGAGTTTGCTTCTCTTTTACTGATTTTTCGATCGGTTCAACTTTAATCTCTTCAGTCTGTTCAGGATAACTAAAATTGGTATATACCAAACCAATCACACCAGCTTCGATTAATAAAATTGCTAAATTTCTTATTGCATCCATTTTATATCTACTTTTTGTTTATAACATATTATTTCCCAAAGAAAAAAATCGCAGCAGTTAAAGCTTAGAAATTTTATCTATTTTCAATTTCTCTTTTTTTACGGTAATCACCACGTACTGCTTTTCCTTTGATTACTTTTTCATCTTAATTCCCTTTTATAAAAACTTCTTGAGCATTTTTGGGTACTGTAAATACAAAATCACTAGGTGAAATTGTTTTTGCATTTTCCCAATAAATTGTTCCTTCTTGGTATGCATTATATTTACTTGTTTTATCTTTGACAATATAATGTTTTATTTGAGGTGTATCTCCTGTGGTTATCCACACATGTACCTCTTTCACTTTATCTGAAGATGCTAGATAGTGACACTCAACACCTTCCAAGTCAACAATACCAAAGTTTTTACTATGATCAAAATGAATACGTTCTCCCATATTGCTATAGAGAAGCTGTGCCAGAGGAGATTTGATTTCAAATCTATCAAAAAGATCGTCTAAAGCGCTGTCAATATCTTTTGGTGTTTTAAGATGTAAATACAAGTTTTTATCATGATCATAGACTGTATATTGGCCATTGTTCAGATAATTGCTTCGATTACGAATATCTCCAGACACATCAATACGAAATTGACCTGGACGATTGACTTTAGCAGCAACTTGATGTTTGTTATTCTTATCGTCCGAATGATTAACAATAATTGCATTAAAAGCATAACTTTGACGCTCATCAAGCGCATCATATGCCTTTTTAGCAATCTCCCTTACATCCATTGGTTCTGCCCAAAGTGTTGCAGTACTAAGAAGAAGTCCTAGGCCTGCTGCATATAGTAGTTTTTGAGGTGATTTCATAATATAGTTCCTTTTTTAATAATCTGTTTTTTTAAAATATAGCTAAGATGGTTTTATGGGTTACTGCTACTGTTATTGCTTGAAGCAACAGCAGCACCAACAACCATACCTACAGCAAGACCAACAGCTGCGTCATTACTACTACTATGATAATGACCTCCACCATAGTAACGACTTCCACTCACATTTACATTACGATTTACATTGCGATTCACGTTTCGATTCACGTTGCGGTTCGCATTGTGACTACGGTTCGCACTACGACTACGGTTCGCACTTCCTCTTTGTCTTGCTTCAGCAGTATTGAAAATAGATATACTAACGCTATGCCCTTTTTCAGATAATGTCACATTATCTACAACACTCACTGATGGAGAGAAGAAACCTGCTGCAAGTGCAACTGCGGCAAACTTCATGGCAAATAAGCTTTTCTTTTTCATAATATTTCCTTTTTATAGTTTTGATATAGAGTTTCTTACAAAAAGTTGTAAGAAGCCCTATAGGTTTACTTGATTATTTCGATATCGTTCAACTAGAAACTTTTATCGAAGACAATAGGCTTGAACCATCTTAATCTTATTGTGTTTTATATCTCGACGCTTTAGATACTAAAATTTTATTGTTGTATCCTATGTAAACTATATATATTATGAGATATCAAGGTCTTAGTAAAGTCACAGGATTGAAATTATTATAAAATTCCTCATGTTGTAAATGCATATTTACATTCCAAATCTTGGTTATATTGATATCTGAAACAGATTTTATACTGTGAAGAATGCAATTTGACTCAATAATGCTATCTTCATTTTTCGCATAGATAACTCCAAGATTTCTACAGGCAAGAGCATTACCGCCATCACAATCTTTTTTATAATCCACGATTTTATTTGGAGCTAAACTCATGTTTATACTCATTAGGAATACTCCTATTAGAAGTATTCCTGTAAGTAGCATGATTTGATTCACATAGTAGACATTTTTACAGATAATTACTGGCAATGCATTTTAAAAGTATTGGTAGAGATGTGTACTTAAAAATTTAAGTACACACCTCTACCAAGCCAAAAGGCTTAGTAGAAAAGATGACTAAAAGTTGTAAGAAAAACCAATAGTTGTAACATCAATCTCTTCATCAACTCTCCAACCTTGTGAGTTAGTAGTATCATCATCATATAATGATGTATAGTCTATATAAACAGCAAAATTATTACTGAATTCATATGATACACCAACTCCCCAAGAGAATCCATCAAGATCACCAGATACTCCATTTTTAATAGAGTAGTCAGTTGTTGCATATCCAAGAAGTGCATAAATATCAAACGCAGGTGTTACTGGGTACATAGGTTTAACATAAAGTCCCCATGCATCGATCTCACCTACTGCTTGGATCGCATTATTACTGA
>CAKZWP010000025.1:0-18114 GCA_937921845.1 uncultured Sulfurovum sp. | reverse complement strand
ATGCTTTATGGAGTCTCTGTCTTAACAGGTATCGGTTTTACGATGAGTCTTTTTGTAGACACACTGGCCTATAATGATACACAGATCTACCATTATGCAGACAAGCTTGCGATTCTTCTTGGATCATTCCTTTCAGCCATTGTGGGATATCTTATTTTACTATTGAAAACTGGAAAATAAGCGTAAATGGTGTATTAAGATTTTAGACAAGTTAAAGTTTTTTTATCCTATCATATATGTAGGCTCATAGTCTATAATTAATAAAAAGGAAAGAAAATGCTTAAAAAGAAGAAAGTTAAAAAGTACATTAAAAAAGAGATGGATAGCAGACTAAAAAAAGAGTTAAAGCAAGAGATCAAAAAGCATATAAAAGACTATAAGAAAAAAGAGAAAGCAGAAAAAAAGAAAAAGTAAGACATCAAGTTTCTAACCTCGTTCACTATACTTACTGAACGAGGAAAACTTCAATATACTCATCCCAAATAAATCACTTCTTCAGGTTCTACAATATGTGCTTTTTTATGTAAAGCATTTTCTATGACACTACGCAATATGACTTGTTTATCCTCTTCTCCATGTATAAGATATACACGATAAAGATCTTCCATTTGTGATATCCATTTGATAATTGCATCCTGATCAGCATGTGCAGAAAAACCGTTAATTGTATGAATATTTGCCTTGATAAGTATATCTTCATGAAAGATCTTCACCCAACGTGCACCGTCAACTATGTGACGTCCCAATGTACCAACTGCCTGATACCCTACAAATATCACAGCATTTTTTGGATTCCAAAGACGATTTTTAAAATGATGGATGATTCTACCTCCTGTACACATACCGCTACCTGCAATGATGATCGCACGGCTGTCCACTTCATTGATGGCTCTGGATCCTGCAACATCAGGTGTATAGATAAGATTCTCAAAATCAAAAACACTACCATCTCTTTTTTTATAATCCTGACATTGCTGGCTCAGCAGTTCAGAGTAATTATTGTACACTTCTGTCGCTCGTGTAGCCATAGGACTGTCTAAAAATATTTTACAGTGAGGAAGTTCTTTTCTGTCATGCATCTCTTTGAGAAGACATAAGATTCCTTGCGTACGTTCAACAGCAAAAGAGGGAATCATTACATTACCCCAATTACGTAATGTATCAATAATAACTCGTTTAAACTCAGCAATGCTCGCTTCAGTATCTTTATGGTTACGGTCACCATAGGTTGATTCAACATAGAGATAATTGGCATGGGTACACTTCCCTAGATTTTCCATCACCATATCGTTATCATTGCCGATATCACCTGAAAACACAATGGTTTGTTCTACACCATGTTCATGATAGGTGATTTCAATAAAGGCAGCCCCTAAAATATGCCCTGCATTATGATATGTCACTTTGACACCTTCTTTAAGCTCAAAGGACTCATCATATTCAGGATGATGCCAGGGCAGATCAAAAGTAGCTTCGACATCATCCTCTGCATAAAGAGGTGCCCTTACATCTTGCTCTTTACCGCGTCTCTGTGCTTTTTTAAAATTGGTCTCGAAATCCTCTTTCATAATCTTAGCGCTATCAAGTAAAATAATCTCTGCGATATCCCGCGATGCGGCTGTAGCATAAATAGTACCGCCAAATCCTTCTTTCACAAGCTTTGGAAGGCGTCCTATATGGTCAAGGTGTGCATGAGTAATAAATACATAATCTATCTCAGATGCATTAAAACCCAATGCATCATAGTTTCGGTCTTCTTCAGGTCCTTGAAACATCCCGCAGTCAATAAGAATACGAGGTCCGTGTTCAATCGCAAGTAAATGGCAAGAGCCGGTTACCACTTTTGCGGCTCCATATGAGGTTACTGTTGCCATGATTATTCCTTTAATTTTAATCTATTTTATTTTACTTTCTAAATGATGGTATTGTGCTTAGACTCCAGTTCACTGATATTCTGAATAGTTTGAAGTACAGTATCAGGATTTAAACTTAGAGATTCTATGCCCATTTTTACCAGGGCTTCTGCCATTTCAGGGTAGTCTGAAGGCCCCTGTCCGCAGATACCGCTATGACGATGATTACGTTTTGCACCCTCTACTGCCATCTCTATCATCTTCATGACACCAGGATCACGTTCATCATAATCAAATGCGACTATCTCAGAGTCTCGATCGACACCAAGTGTCAGTTGTGTTAAATCATTTGAACCGATACTGATACCATCAAACAATTCACAGAAAGCATCTACCTGTATAACATTGTTTGGTATTTCGCACATGACATAGATCTTTAATCCGTTTTCAGCACGTTTAAGACCATATTTTGCCATGGCATCAAGTACCCTTTCTCCCTCTTCTACTCTACGGCAAAATGGTATCATTAAAATGACATTATCAAAGCCCATATCATCTCTTACACGCTTCATCGCTTCACACTCCAGGGCAAATCCCTCTTCATAGCTAGGATGGGTATAGCGTGATGCACCACGAAAACCGATCATAGGGTTTTCTTCATGCAATTCAAAGAATTTTCCTCCAAGCAGAGTCGCATATTCGTTGGTTTTAAAGTCACTCATTCTCACCACGCAAGGGTTAGGATAGACAGCTGATGCAATGCTTGCTACACCTTCAGAAAGTACTTTTAAAAAGAATGATTCAGGACTTTCATATGCTGCAGTAAGTTGGTCTATCTTTTGTCGTGTAGTTTCATCAACTTTTTCAGGATGTATAAGTGCCATCGGATGGGCTTTAATGGCCGTGTTGATGATGAACTCCATTCTTGCCAGTCCAATACCATCTACTGGAAGCGAAGCAAGTGAAAATGCCATATCGGGATTACCTAGATTCATCATGATCTGTGTATTGGTTTTGGGTACAGAACTAAGGTCTGTTTTTCTGATCTCAAAATCAAGACTTCCCTCATACACTAAACCTCTTTGACCTTCAGCACAACTCACTGTAATTTCCTGTCCATCTTCAAGTATCCCTACAGCATTTTCAGCACCTACGATGGCAGGTATACCCAACTCTCTGGATACGATGGCCGCATGACAGGTTCTACCACCACTGTTTGTTACGATAGCCGAGGCTATTTTCATAATCGGTTCCCAATCTGGACTGGTAATCTCAGCAACAAGAACATCCCCTGCTTCAAATTCATCCAGTTTGCTTGCATCAAGTATCTTGCATACTTTTCCAGAGCCGATCTTTGTACCTACTGCTTGACCTTCTACCAGAACATTACTGCGCTCATTGAGACTGTACATCTCGATATGAGTTCCTTCTTTTCTGGACTCAACCGTTTCCGGACGTGCCTGTACTATATAAATTTGACCATCTAATCCATCTTTAGCCCACTCCATATCCATAGCTTTATCATAGCCTGCCTGTTTTGAATAGTGATCTTCTATTTTAATAGCATACTCTGCAAGAAGTGTTACATCCTCATCACTGATACAAAATCTTGTTTGATCTGCTTTAGGGGTGTCTATGTTCTTAGTATACTCCACAGCAATATTGTCTGTATTGATCTCATCTGCAAAGACCATTTTAAGTGCTTTATCACCAAGTCTTCTTTTGAGTACTGCACGGTGGCCTTTTTTGAAAGTAGGTTTATGCACATAGAAACTGTCTGGAGCAATGCTTCCCTGAACGATGTTCTCACCTAATCCATATGCTGCGTTTATAAAGACAACATCCTTAAATCCTGTCTCAGAATCAATGGAAAACATTACACCGCTCTCACCGATATCACTTCTTACCATTTTCATCACAACCACACTCAAATAGACTTTCAGATTGTCAAATCCATTGTCAAACTTGTAGTGAATGGAACGATCTGTAAAATTAGAAGCCAAACAACGTCTATAGGCATCCAGGAGCGCATCTAAGCCATGAATGTTTAAATAACTGTCATTCTGTCCTGCAAAAGAAGCTTCAGGAGAGTCTTCAGCCGTTGCCGAACTTCTTACCGCCAGTGTTACATCTTCACCATACTCCACTTTGAGTGCTTCGTAAGCGTTGCTTATCTGGTCTACCATATCATCAGGCAGTATACACTCATGAATGATCTCTCTACAACGCTTTCCACATTCTTGCAGTTGAGCTACATCATCAGGATTTAAAGCATCAAGCTGTGCATGTAACTTCTCCCATGCACCATTGTTATCCAGAATGTTACGGTATGCATCTGCAGTAATAGCAAAACCATTGGGTATACGTATGCCTTCTTGAGTAAGATTTTGGTACATCTCCCCTAAAGAAGCATTTTTACCGCCAACCAGATCAACATCTTCTATGCTGAGTTCATTAAACCATTTGATATACTGAGACATAAGCCATCCTTTTTATTATTCTACTCCTAAATAGTAATACTGTCAACATCATAAGATATTATCTGTATTCGTTAGATCATCTACTATTCTCTTGCCCTTCTTCTTTTCTAATGATAGGTGTTTTCTTTTTTCCTACAGTCAGTGCAAACGCATCTGGTCTAGCATAGTGACCAGCGACATCGAGGTTCCACTTTGAAGCACGTAACATATGCAGATCAACTTCAGCAAGCAGTATCCCTTCTTTTGCATGTAATGGTCCTGCCATCACTTCACCATTTGGATCAACCATAACACTATTACCTTTGTTGATAAATTCACCCACACTCTTGTAGTATGGTTTTAATTCTGGAAGTTTTTGAAGCACATCCTCTTTTTTAAGTACCATACAACAGCCAGAAACAAAACATCGTCCTTCTTTAGCGATATGTCTCATTGAGGCATTCCAGGTCTGACCTTCGTCATATGTTGGTGCTAGATACAATTCTATACCTTCTGCATAGAGTGAATAGCGTACCAAGGGCATATAATTTTCCCAGCATATTAATCCGCCTACTTTACAGATGTCTGTATCATATACGTTCACTGTTCCAGCATCACCATACCCCCAAATAGTACGTTCCGGAGCGGTAGGGACAAGTTTTTGATGATGTCCAAAAAGATTGCCATCAGGGTCTATAAAGAGAAGTGAATTATAGATACTTCCTCCACTTGCATCAGCATTTTTTTCATTGATGCCTATCGCAACATAGATACCTGCTCTTTTAGCCGCTTCACATAAACGTTCAGTCTCTTTGCTACCAACAGTGACTGACTGTTCCAGTAATTTGGCATATAGATCTTGATTGAGTGCCATATCACCTGGCGGTACTTGCCATATCCAGTCAGGATAACCAGGTACATAAGCTTCAGGAAATACAGCTAAGTCAGCGCCTTTTTTTGCAGCTTTTTTAATAAGCTTACATGCTTTATCTATCGTTGCATCTAAATCCATAAAAACGGGTGATGCTTGTATTGTGGCTATGATAAATGTATCTTTTTTCATGAATACCTCCACACTTCTAATTGAGTTTAGTATATTCATTGTGTGTGTAGTATATATGTATTACGTATAGAATGAAGATGATGATTTTATAGACGCACTTAGTGTTCTATAGCTCTAAGTAGCTATAAGCTATTTATTATTGTTTGACCTCATTCTTTACTGCATTGAGTAAAACCTGATAGGTATTACGATTAAAAAGATAGGTTTTTGCATTAAACAGGCTTTCAAACATGATCTTCCATAGTGTTGAAAAATTCTGATTATTTCGTACACTGCAAAGCTGTGTTTGCATTTGGAATTCAAGTTCACTGAGTGCTTTGGCATGATGTGCATAGGCTTTTAAGATACTATAATCAACGCCAACTTCCTTAAAATATATGACTAACTTAATGATACTCGCTTCCCTATCTGTATAGTCGTCTTCATGTATAGGCAATAAAATACCATCATTCAACAGTTCTTCTAAAAGAGTAGCGTCAACATCAAAATGTGCAATAAATTCTTTCTTAGTAAAATGTTTGGCATCTGAGGGAACTGAACTTAGTGTATTCATCAGTGGTTGTAACATGGTAGCAGAACTGGATAAAGACTGATTTTGGTTTTGCAAAGCAAACTTTATCTGTTCATTGTTACTACCGATCTCTTCTTTCATATATTTAATATAGTGAATAAGCTCAATATGTTCGTCACTGTATCGATGCACATTAGATTTGATCTTCTTTGCTTCAGGGAGTAAGCCTTCTCTGATGTAATACAAAATCGTAGATTTAGGGACATCTGTCTTTGCAACAAGTTCAGATATTTTATATTCCATCTTTCAGCCTTCAATGATTAACTTTAATTTAAAGAATTATAGCATATAATTCAAAACGTTAAGTTATACTTTACGTTTTTCTAAATCATCGTTATACTAAGGAAAAAAATGGCACACATACAATTACCTGAATTCGAAGATATGTCTCCAGAAATTCAAAAAAGAGCACAACCTATATTGGAACAAACCGGACAACTGGGTGATATATTTAAACTCTTAGCTTTAGATGAAAAGATCTATTTTGCAACCGATGGTATGATCCAGAAGTACCTATTGGATGAGACCTCACTCTCTTATGATACAAAAGAATCCATCGCCCTGCTCATTTCCCTTGAGAATGGTTGTAAAATGTGTGTGGATGTTCATAAGGGCATTGCCAAGATGCTTGGTATGAGCGAAGAACGTATAGAAGAGGTCCTTCAGGGAGTTGATGCCATGAATGTTCCCAAGAGTGAAAAAGCCCTATTGAATTTTTGTATCAAGGCCTCGGGTAAAGAGAATTATAAAATTCTAAAAGAAGAGATAGATGCTTTAAAAGAGATGGGCTATAGTGACATTCAAATTCTTGAAGCTGTATCTATTACAGGGTATTTTAACTATATTAATACCCTATCAAATGTATTTGGTTTAGGACAATTATGAAAAATGTATTCAGACTTATAAAGAAATTTCTCATTGGAGTTTGGGATTTTATTTTCTATCTCATTGGAGCCCCTTATGAAAAACAAGCTAAAAAATTGGACTGGGATGAGAAGGACGCTGCGTTTAGAGGTCCAGAAAATCCAAAGACTAAAAAAACACATTACAGAGCAAATAAAGTGAGTAAAGATTGATGAATATAAAAAAAGTTTTCTTTGTATTGTTATTTATGAATACCGTGTTAAGTGCTTCTACTATGTTTACCCTGAGCGGTATTAATAAACTCTATTTGGTTGTAGAAATAGGTGGTAGAACAGTCCCACAGACCTATAAAAGTACCATTTTAGAGAGTTTAAAAACAATGACTGACGATCTAAAGATCGACACCAAAGGATATGATCCGAGATCATTGGCCGTACTTGTAAATGAGACATATGTCAACGATACAACTGTGATTAATATCCAACTGCTTATAGGTGAAGAAGTTCAACGTCTCGGCAGTAATGAAAAAACATTTGCACTGACCTATCAAACTATGGGACACTTTTTGTTCAATGAGGGTGATGATCTAGAGGATGCGTTTGAAGATACCTTTGATACGATGCTTTCAAAATTTTCAGAACAATATATAGAAGAAAACAAAAAGATCACTAAAGTAGTAATAGATGAACATAACTTTGCTTCTGAGATGAAGTATGAAACAAATTATCAAGAAGCAGTAAAAAAATCTAAGAAATTACATAAAAACATCATGCTTGTATTGGTATCGAATTACTGCCCTTGGTGTCGGAAATTTGAACAAAGAGTACTTCTTAAAAAAGAGGTCAATGCTATCATACAAAAAAACTATATCCCTCTTATTATTAATAGGGAAAAAGAGCCTTTTCCAAAAGAGTTTGATACAGGTTTCACACCAATCGTACATTTCATAGACTATAAAACTCAGAAAAGCTATAAAAATGTCATCGGTTATAACAATAAGGATGAATTTACTTATATACTTAAAACAGATACTTTAACAAAGTAACAATAAAAAACATACGAAACAAATCGTATGTTTTAAATCATCCGTAGTCTTACTCAAAATACTTTATAATTTTTCAACAACACTGTCTCTATCTAGACGATACACATCAAAATCATTGGCAATAAAAAGTCTGCCTTTATAATTATGTTTTATCTCGTTATAGATCATCTCTACACACATGGTACTATTCTTGTTATATCTGGGATTAATATGAGAGGCAATCAGATTTTTAACACCCTTTTCTTGAACTACTGTAGCAAGTTCTTGTGCAGTAGTATGCAAAACTTTTACAGGAAGGCTGTCATAGGTTTCCTGAGTATATGTACACTCATGCACTAGTAGATCAAGATCTTCAAGATATCTTCCTAAAATATCTGGTCTGCTGTTATCCCCTGCGATGATCAACGATCTTCCCGGTATGGTGTCAAGAGTAAAATCTTTAGGTTCAAGTTTTTTCCCTTTAAAAGTGATACTCTTTCCTCTTTGTAATTCACCGTAAAGTGGTGATGGTTCCAATCCTATGGCTCTCAATTTTTTTTCATTTACCTTATTACTAATATCATTCTCCTTGATATAGAAGGCAAAACTCTCTATAGAGTGCACCAGAGGCAAAATTTTCAATGAAAATCTATCAAAGACAAAACTATCTTGGGGTTCATATTCGATGATCTTAAGATCATATCCTAAATATTCTGATGAAACATCCGTAACACATTCTAAAAATTTTTTGATTCCTTTGGGACCATAAATGCTTAAAGGATTAAAGGCAGTATCAAGCTTTTTTGAAGCTAATAGCCCAGGAAGTCCATAATAGTGATCTCCATGAAGATGGGTGATGAAAATAGTATCAAGCTTACCGATAGTGAGCCTAGTCCGTATCATCTGATGCTGCGTCGCCTCTCCACAGTCAAAAAGGTACCATTTATTATCTTGCTCAAACTCCAATGCAAGTGCAGATACATTTCTCTCTCTAGTCGGTTTTCCGGCACTTGTGCCTAAAAATGTCAGTTGCACTATCTTCTCCTTTTCCTATGATCGTTCTTTCCAAGCATGCCAAATGGAATGAATATTACTTTTCTGTTCTTGTAGTATAAAAGTGATAGCAATATTCTCCACCATTTCAATTACTAAAAAGTAGATGGCTGTATGAAACAAAAGATTATTTTCAAATCCAAGCAGCATCACAACACCTGCACCCATCAGTACAGCTGAAATTTTTGTGATCCATGTATGATAACTGGCAAGCTTTCCAAACTTCAGTAAACTAAAAAGAGCAGGCAGAATATAGACAATAATTGCAGCGATAATATAGTAAAATTCATCTTTGATAATGTCTGGCCAAAGCCACCAGGCTGCTAAAGGTGTACTAAGGTAGGTCAAGATGTCACCATAGCTATCGAGTCTTGCCCCCAATTCACTGGTCTGATTCAACATTCGTGCGATAATTCCATCAAGAGCATCTGATAGTAGCATTAGTACAAAAAGTATATAAAAGAGAGTTGGCATCTCAAACCAACCAGTAAGCAATAAAAATGGTGCTGCAATGATGCGAAAAAGACTTAATGAGTTTGGAATATTAGACAACATAACAGAATCCCCTCTTTCTTATAGTATTATACTCATAATATTTATTAAATTTAAATGTGACTTGTATAGTATGAAATTCTGTAGAAAATATTTTTTGAAGCATCTTTCTTCAATTCGCCATGATCCGATCAGGCTGAACAGCGAAGGATAAAGAGGGGTAACCCCTCTTTAGATAAAGATTATTTGATCTTGATCTTTTTTGTCTCTTTTTTACTTTTTTCCATTTTAGGTATGACTACTTCCAGTACACCATCTTTTGAATTTGCTTCAATATTTTCAGCATCTGTATTTTCAGGAAGCGTAAAACTTCTTTGAAACTTACCATAAGAGCTTTCCTTCTTATAGTAATCTTTCTCTTTGACCTCTTTCTTAGTTTTTCTCTCACCTGAAATCGTCAAAACATTATCTTGGAGATCTACATGAATATCATCTTTTTTAACACCAGGAAGATCAACCTCTACATGATAGGCATATTCTCCTTCTCTAGTATTGACTGAAGGTGTAAAACCAGAAAGATTTGAAAGTTCACTACCTATATCTGGAAATTTTAACGCACCTGCCATTCTCTCTTCTAAATCTCTAAAGTCTCTCATTGGGTCAAATTTCGTTAATAACATTATTGCTCCTTTAAATTTATTAGATGTTATTTTACTAGTATATAACTTTTTCATATACTTGTCAATCTTATGTATAGTTTAAATTCTGCAGTATAGTAATAATTCAGACAAGGTAATATGCTATACTTCTTTTAACCTGTCACTTAAATTTGTGAGGAGGAAAGTATGAAAGCTTTGATCATCAGTGCAGATCTTTTTGAAGACTGTGAGTTAAAAATACCCTATCAATTCCTTCGAGAGCTAGGTATAGATGTAGATATTACTTCTGTAAATAAGGGTGCTATTATAGGAAAACATGGGTTTAATGTATATCCCACAATAACCCTAAATGAGGTGGATCCAAAGCAATATGATATACTGATCCTTCCTGGAGGCAAAGGCCCATCTGTGATACGTAAAGAGATAAAAGCATTAGAGATTGCCCGATATTTTTTTGATCACAATAAGTTGGTCGCAGCCATATGCCATGGTCCCCAGATACTCATTTCAGCAGGCTTAATGAAAGGTAGAGTTGCTACAGGGTATAAAAGCATTGCAAAAGAACTTGAAGATGCTGGAGCTACATATAAAGATGATGAAGTGGTCATAGATAAAAACCTGATCACTTCTAGGCAGCCTTCGGACCTACATGCTTTTATGGAAGCTATTAAAGAGTATTTATATTTTGCGTCTAAAAGATAAAGAAATAGCGTACACCAAAACAGTTGTCAAAGAACGGTTCACTCTACAAAAAGATTTTTGTAATGAACTCTTTTCCAAAAAAGCAAAATTCGGTTTTGAAGGTTTTGGTGAGGCAGTCTATTACCGTACTTATAGCCGGATTAAATCTGACGGTTCACAGGAACATTGGGCAGAGACGGTCATTCGTGTAATCAATGGCGTAATGTCAATCCGTAAACACCATTATCTGTTAAACCGTATAGTCTGGGATGAAGCAAAATGGCAACTCTATGCTCAAAAGCTTGCGATGGCTATGTTCGATATGAAATGGCTTCCTCCTGGACGGGGTTTGTGGATCATGGGTACGGAGTATATTTATGAACGTGGAGCTGCAGCACTAAACAACTGCGGTGCTGTAGATACAACGGACCTTTCTCTGGCAGCAGAATGGACAATGGATATGTTGATGTGCGGTGTAGGCGTCGGCTTTAACACAGCATGGAAAGGCAAAAATGTTTCTATACCCGATAAAGCGAAAACCTCTCACTATGTCATTCCTGATAGCAGAGAGGGATGGGTGACCTCCGTACGACTATTGATTGATAGCTTTATAAAAAGTGGTAACTGGTTTACTTTTGACTATAGTAAAATACGTCCAGAGGGTTCTATAATTCACGGATTTGGCGGTACAGCCTCGGGTCCAGATCCACTTAAAGAACTACATGAACGTATAGAACACTATTTAGAGAACTATTGTAAAGGAAAAATTGATCAGACACGTTGTACCGCTGACGTGATGAATGCCATCGGTGCCTGTGTTGTGGCTGGTAATGTACGGCGAAGCGCTGAAATAGCACTTGGTTCTGTTGATGACAAGACTTTTCTTGAACTGAAAGATTATACAAAAAATCCAGAACGTGCCCAAATCGGCTGGGTATCCAATAATACAGTTGTATTGGAAAAAACTGAAGATTTTGAAAAGCTTCCAATGATTTCGAAACATATTCGTGACAATGGAGAACCAGGCATAATGAACCTGATCAATGTTCAAAAATATGCGCGTTTCGGTGAGGAATCCAAAGATAAGGCATCACTCTCAAATCCATGCTCCGAAATTCCTTTAGAGAGTTTTGAACTCTGTAATCTTGCTGAAGTTTTTCCTACACGCTGTGTTAAAGAAGATGAATTTTATGAAGCATTAGAATATGCGACTTTTTACGCTTCAACCTCTGCCCTACTTCCTACACATCGTCCTGAAACAAATGCTATTGTGTCGCGAAATCGCCGAATTGGTGTTAGTATTTCCGGTATTGCAGATATACTTGATTCTCATGGTACAACAGAACTAACACGTAGGCTGAGAAAGGGGTACGAACTTGTACGTACTGTCAATCAAAAATTGGCACTAGAAGCCGATGTTCCTACCTCAATAAGAGTAACGACCGTAAAACCTTCAGGTACTATAAGCCAGTTGGTAGGTTGCAGCTCAGGTATGCACTTTCCAACATTTAAGTATGCTATACGCCGTATACGGATCGGTGACACTTCACCTATCTGTAAGATACTCAAAGAAGCAGGTGTACCCCATGAAGAGGACCGTTATAGTACCAATACCACTGTCTTTGAATTTCCTATCGATCAAGGTAAAACAAGAAAGGTTACTGCTGTTTCAGTAGAGGAACAGTTTTCTCTACTGGCACTCTTACAGCGTGAATGGAGTGACAATATGGTCAGCTGTACTATCTATTTTGATCCCAAAACCGAAGGAAAACAAATCGAACATATGCTTGCACAGTTTGTACCGGTTATCAAGTCGGTCTCAATGCTTCCGCATTCTGATAAAGGAGCTTATGTACAAATGCCATATGAAGGTACAAGTAAAGAGAAATATGAAGCTCGTTTGGCAGAGATGCCATCTATAGACTGGAATAGTTTTGGAGATAATCACAGGACACCCCTAATACGAAATAAAAATTAAAAAACTATTTCATAAACGCTGCAATAATCTTCTTATAATCAGGATGATGATGCACAGTGTTATGACCTGTATTGCTGAGCTTTGCAACCTCTACCCGTGTTTTCTTAAAGGATTGAATAAGATTTTTGGTATTCTCATAAGGAATGATCCTGTCATTTGCTGCAACTATAACAAGTGTATCTGTAGTAATCATAGCAGCTCTTTCTACCGAATCTAATCGTTCTTTCACAATGAGATCCATCGGAAAAAATCTGTAAAGTTTTTTACCTACATTTACTGCACTATCGAAAGGTGTAACGAGGATAAGCTTATCTATATCACGTTTGGAAGCCAAGTATGTTGCTATAGCTCCTCCTATACTTCTACCCATAGCCGAGAGAGCGGTATGGTGTTTCCTAAAATGATCGTAAGTAAATAGTGCATCACTATACAAGCCCTCTTCATAAGGCGATCCGCTACTACCTCCGTAACCACGGTAGTTGACAAGGTAGACTGTATGATCGGCAAAAAGTGTTCGAAAATCATCGATGTTATATGCAACGTTCTCAGCATTGCCTCCGAAGTAGATAAGTGCTTTCTCCTTGCCTGGGTTAAGTGTCCATACCTTGATGCGTACCTCACCTGTATCTAGTATAGTGTGTGCCACACTCGGAACGCTCACTTCAGAGGTGGGTAAGTAAATCATCTGGCGCTGAAAGACAAAAAGTAAAAAACACATTAGCACGTAAGATATACACAATACAGCTATAAATGAAACCATTTTTCTACCCTTTATTGCATTATCTATCATACCATTATCCCTTATGCATTAAGATGTAGCAATTTTTGTTAAAACCAAAAGTAACCATCAAGAAGCATTTATAAAGCTACTCTTTTACGATTCCCTTCATAAACTGCTGTATATCTGCCGGGAATGGGAAGATCACTGTATTTGTTTTATCATTGGATATATCACTCAAAGTCTGCAGATAACGTAATTGTATACCATGAGGGTTACCACTAAGAACTTTAGCTGCTTCAACAAGATTTTTACTTGCTTCGAGTTCTCCTTTTGCATTGATCACTTTAGCTCGACGTTCCCGTTCTGCTTCCGCCTGTTTAGCAATGGCACGTACCATACTTTCATTGAGGTCTACATGCTTGATCTCAACATTGGATATCTTGATCCCCCAAGTATCAGTCTGTTTATCCAGTATCTCCTGGATATCATAATTCAATTGTTCACGTTCTGCAAGCATCTCATCAAGTTCATGTCGACCCAGGACAGAACGTAGAGTCGTCTGTGCAAGCTGGCTGGTTGCAGCATAAAAATTCTCTACCTGTATAATCGCTTTTTCAGGATCAACAACACGAAAATAGACTACTGCATTGACATTCACAGAAACATTATCATGAGAAATCACATCTTGCTCTGGTACATCCAAAACAATGATACGTAGATCCACCCGTTCCATCCTCTGTATAAATGGTATCAATATGATCAGACCAGGGCCTTTCACACCGGTAAAGCGACCAAGTGTAAAGACCACTCCACGCTCGTACTCACGTAAAATTCGAATGGCAGCCGCCAGAAAAATGATCAGTATCATAACGATATAGACAGTCGTCATTGGTAACATAGGTAACATAATTTACTCCTTTATTGGATTGACGTGCAGAACTAATCCTGATAGACTCTCTACACGCACTTTTTGACCGATTTCCAGTACACTGTTAGAATCAGCATACCATATTTCACCATGACAACGAACACGATATCCTTTTTCATTTAATTCAAGTACTTCGGCTGTAGCACCGATCATCTCATCTACTCCTGTTACTATTTTTACAGATCTGGACCTTATGATGAACTGTAGAACAAAAATGAAAAATCCCAAGCTGACTAGTGAAAAAGCGATGATAAGGGGGATAGACACACCGCTGCCTAAAGTATCGGCATCAAAAAGAAGCAGTGAACCAAAGGCAAAAGCAATGACTCCGCCAATACCCAAAATACCAAATCCAGTAATAAAAACTTCTGCAACCATAAAGGCAATACCTAAAATTATCAACAGCAGTCCCGCATAATTAAAAGGTATCATGTTCAATGCGTACAAGGCAATTACTCCTGAAAGCATTCCAATCACTCCTGGGAATATCGCACCAGGGTTCATCAATTCAAAAAATATGCCGTATATAGCTACAATAAGAAGTATATATGCAATGTTTGGATCAGTAATGACTGATAAAAATTTTATTTTCCAGTCAGGTTCAAAGGTTTGAATTACTGCATCTTCAGTTCTAAGTATAATGTTTTTACCTGACACGGTAACACTTCTTCCCTCAAGTTTTCTCAAAAGTTCATTAATATCATCAGCCATCAGGTCGATAACACCATATCGAAGAGCATCTTCGGCAGAAATACTTTTAGCCTCTTTCACTGCTTCAATTGCCCAGGTGATATTACGCTCATTCAATTCAGCCAAACTTTTGATGTAAGCTATAGCATCATTGATCACTTTTTTCTCAAGAGCAGAAGGAGTACTGTTATTTTGATCTGTCATTTTAGATATAGGCATCAAACTAACCGGTGTAGCCGCACCAAGGTTGGTTCCAGGTGCCATCGCTGCCACATGTGATGCATAAAGAAGATAGGTTCCAGCACTTGCAGCATGTGCACCTTTAGGTGAGACATAAATAATAATGGGTAATGTACTATTTGTGATCTCCTGTATCATCTCTCGCATGGAGCTAGAGAGGCCTCCTGGAGTATCCAGTTCGATCAATATTATCTGTGCATGATGATGTAATGCAGCTTCCATACCCTCTTTGAGATAGATGCTGCTAGCAGGACCTATAGCACCTTTTATCTCTAATTTCATGATTGTAGAAGTGCTGGCCAGAAGTGGTAAAAAAGACATAAATAATAAAAATAGTATTCGTTTCATTTTAAAACCTCTACTTTTCTTTAAAAGATAACTAAAACCTATAATATCTAATAAGAAGAAAAGAAGTCAAGTAGAATAAGTCCAAAAACTGCTATTATAACGACATGAATAGTCATACAGAAGTCAATATTCCTAAAATTGAACAAACCGTTCTTAAGATATCAAACGTTGTTAAAGAAATTGCAGTGTTTATGCATAATAACCAACTATTTGCACTTATCTATCCAAACTTTCAAAAGGCTAAAGACCGTAAGATCATACGCTTAGGAAATGAGATCAGATGGTATGCTGTAGAACTATACAATATCAAAGCCCCTAAAGAAGAAAAAATAAAGAGCTATCAAATCGTCCAAACTCCTCTTCCAAAAAATTCCAAAGGAGAAGTGAAAAGATCTGAACTTGAAAAGTTTATGAAAGAGCAAACATTTCTCGCTAAAAATGTGGGAGATGAGCCTAAAAATGCAGTCTACCAAAGTATCAAAAATTTTCTCTCGACTCTCACTACTAAAACCATTACACCATCATCACATCTTGAACTCGATCTTCATCTTGATTCGCTAAATTATATTGAGCTTTTTACTTTTATAGAGAAAAGTTTTGGTGTGCATTTCAATGAAGCACAGTTTTCAGAGATGTTGATCATGGATGCACTTTGCCGCTATGTCAATGAAAAAAAACAAAAAATTACTATCACAGATATAAACTGGAAAACAATCTTAAATGAAAATATCAGCTTTGATCTCATCTACTCTTCTCTACCCATCATGATTTATAAAACGCTTTTTTTACCATTGTATAAACTTTACTTTTCACTAAAAGTCTCAGGCACTGAAAATTTTCCAGAACAACCATGTATCATTGCACCTAGCCATCAAAGTATGCTTGATGGCTTTATACTTGCCGCCGCTTTGCCCTATGATGTTTTGAAAAAGACATTTTTTCTAGCTTTTGAAATGGTATTTGGCACAAAGATCATGCGACCGATCGTACAAAACTCCCAGACTATCCTGATCGATGTTAACAAAGATCTTAAAATCTCTATGCAAAAAAGTACTGTGCCATTAAAAAACGGACAAAATCTGGTTGTATTTCCTGAAGGGGCAAGGTCACGGGACAGAGAACTTCTAGAGTTTAAAAAATTTTTTGCGATCCTGTCAATAGAGCTCGATATTCCTGTGGTACCAGTCGTGCTCGATGGCACCTTTGAGGTGATGCCCGCAGGTAAACTTTTTCCAAGACCCTCACCTGTCATCATCAAATACCTGGACCCGATCTATCCAAAAGGACTAAGCTATGATGAGCTTGTAGCCAAGGTCAAAGAAGCGATACATAAGGAGATGATCAAGCATCCTCTGCACAGAGTGTAGATCGTACTTCATCAGCAGCTTTTTTTTCATCTACTCTCATCAGAAGTATTGCACCCAAGATAAAAAATATCGCTACAGAAGCGATCCCCACTCGGGAATTCTCAGTGATCAAAGCAACCATTCCGATCAAAAATGGACCTAAAATCGCGGCAGTTTTCCCCAAAAAGTTATAAAATCCAAAAAACTCGGCAGCATATTCATCTGGAATCATTTTGGCATAGTAGGAGCGACTTAATGCCTGGATACCTCCTTGAACCAATGCGATCATCACTGCCAATATATAAAACTCATGGATCTCATCCATCCATGCTGCCCAAAGTGTAATAAAAAGATAAATACCTATTGCCAAAAGTATCGCTTTTTTCGTATCCCATTTTTGAGCAAGTTTTGCAAAAACAAGTGTTGCAGGGAAACCAACAAACTGCACAATCAAAAGTGAGAAAATCAAGCTCTTTGAATCAAATCCTATTGCCATTCCATAGTCAACCGACATTCGTATGATCGTATCTACCCCATCAATATAGAGCCAATAAGCTACCAAAAAAAGTGTCAACCCTTTAAGATGTCTAATCTTTCTAACCGTCCCGGCAAGTCTGTTATATCCTTCTGAAATGATTTGAACTGTCCCTTTGTCTTTTATAGGTTTTTTCTCTTTAACAAAAAAAAGCAGGGGCAAAGAAAAAAGCATCCACCACAAAGCAACAGTAATAAAAGAGATCTTCACGGCTTCTATACTGCTATCGAGTCCAAAAAAGGCAGGATTATGTAACATCCAAACATTGAGTGAAAAAAGAATTCCCCCTCCAAGATACCCCAGTGCAAATCCAAGTCCAGAGACAAAATCTACCTTTTTTTCTTCGGCAACTGTCGGTAAAAGCGAATCATAAAAGATGTTTGAACCCATAAAGCCTATATTGCCAAGAGCATAGACAAATACCGCTGCTTCCCAAGCTCCCTCTCCCACAAGGGAGAGTGCTGCACTCATCAAAATTCCAAGATAGGCAAATAGAAACAAAAACCTCTTTTTCAGTCCACCCACGTCAGCGATAGCACCAAGCAAAGGAGCGATAAGTACAATGAACAAACTCGAAATCGAATTTGCAAAACCAAGCTGTGCCGTACT
>CAKZWP010000024.1:0-4069 GCA_937921845.1 uncultured Sulfurovum sp. | reverse complement strand
ATTGCAGGTGCTTGTGCTGAAAAAGGTATTGCGTTCTTGAAGGGTGAAGGCCCTCTCATGGTAAGAAAAGGTAAAAATAATTGTAGAGGAGATGAAGAAATGGCAGGAAATTATACAGTAGTAGTAGATGGTAAACAATATAGCGTACAAGTAGCAGAGGGTGAGGGTGATATCCAAATAGCTCCAGTGAAAGTAAATGCAGTAGCAGAAGCAGCAGCACCAACAGTATTGGAAGGTGGAGCAGGAAGTGTTGAAATACACTCTCAAACACCAGGTAATGTATGGAAGATTCTTAAAAATCCAGGTGATGCGGTTGCAGAAGGTGAGATTATTATGATCCTTGAAGCGATGAAGATGGAAATTGATATCGCAGCACCATCAGCAGGTAAAATTGCCTCAATTAATGTCAATGTTAACGATTCAGTTGCAGATGCGCAACTTCTAGCAACAATGGAGTAATCATGAACTTCAAACATCTTTTACTTTCGATTGTGTTTGCTTTAACAGCGCTCACATCAACAGTGCAGGCCAGTGTGCAAGAAGCACCTGCTGCACCTGCACAGGAAACTGAAAAAGCGTATGAACCTAAATCTATCACTCAACTTTTAGGAAGCTTTTTTGAAACTACAGGTCTTAATGCAATGGTAAACCCTGAAGAGGGTGTAAAGAATGGTCATGGCGAAGAGATGAGTCTTTTTGCTCAAAGTTGGGGTAAACTTATTATGTTCACTATCATCTTTTTCCTTTTCTATTTAGCCATTGGCAAAGGATTCGAACCATTGCTTCTTTTACCTATTGCCTTTGGTGGACTTCTGGCCAATATACCTATAGCCAATATGACTGGTGAACACGGAATGTTAGGTATTATCTATAATATGGGTATTGCCAACGAATTCTTTCCTCTACTGATCTTTATGGGTGTTGGGGCGATGACGGACTTTGGGCCACTTCTTTCTAACCCTAAAACAGCACTTCTTGGTGGGGCTGCACAGTTTGGTATCTTTGGTTCATTGGTTGGTGCAGCTGCACTTTCACAATATACAGGAATGGTAGACTTTACACTTAAACAATCTGCAGCGATCAGTATTATTGGTGGGGCGGATGGTCCTACTTCTATCTTTATTGCATCTGCATTGGCGCCTGAACTTCTTGGTGCAATTGCGGTTGCTGCGTACTCATATATGGCGTTGGTTCCAGTGATACAACCACCTATAATGAGAGCTTTAACGAACAAAGAAGAGCGCCAGATCGTAATGACAACAAAAAGAAAGGTAAATAGACTTGAAAAGCTTATTTTCCCACTTATTGTAATTATGATGATCGCACTTATCTTACCAGATGCTGCGCCACTTATGGGTTCATTCGCATTAGGTAACTTTGCAAAAGAATCTGGTGTAGTTGATAGACTTTCTAATGAGATGCAAAATTCACTCATTAACATTGTTACTATCTTCCTTGGGTTAGGTGTTGGTTCTACATTGGCTTCAGATTCATTCTTGGTAGCTGAGACATTGGGTATTATGGTTATTGGTCTTCTTGCATTTGCTGCAGGTACAGCAGCAGGTGTACTTATGGGTAAACTAATGAATAAGTTCTCTAAAGATCCTATCAATCCGCTTATCGGTGCAGCAGGAGTATCTGCCGTACCAATGGCAGCAAGGGTTGTAAGTAAAGTTGGTTCTGAAGAAAAACCGGGTAATATTCTGCTCATGCATGCTATGGGTCCAAACGTGGCCGGTGTTATCGGTTCGGCTGTAGCAGCAGGTGTACTACTTTCTATCTTTAAGTAAAAAGTAGTTCCACCTTTTATGCTTCCTCATTAGAGGGAGTATAAGTTAGGAAATAATATCTATTTTCTAACTTATGCTTTAGCATTATTAAAAATAAAACCGACAAGTCACTTGAGTGTTCTGCTGAAAAGGACTTGGCGTAGCTAACGTAGACGGACTTTGTTTGTTTAACGTTATAATAAATAAAAGAAAGAAATAGGATACTTATGAGTACTAAAACGCCCAACGGACTTGATAAACTAGGATTGAAAGACATTGGAGATGTCTATTACAATTTAAGTTATGACGAGTTGCAAGCGCACGAAGTAAACAGAGGAGAGTGTAAGATCTCTACATCAGGCACAGCAATGTGTGACACAGGAATCTTCACAGGGCGTAGTCCTAAAGATAAATATTTTGTCGATCAGGAGCCTTCAAATAAACATATCGCCTGGGGTGATGTAAATGCTAAGATAGATAAAGAGATTTATGATGAACTTCTTGACCTTACATTAACTCAACTTTCTGGTAAGAACATTTATGTAACAGATGTATATGCCGGAGCAAGTGCAGCGAGTAAGCGTTCTGTACGTTTTGTCACAGAAGTAGCATGGCAGGCACACTTTGTAAAAAACATGTTTATCCGTCCAACAGAGTCTGAACTTGAAAGATTCGAACCGGACTTTACTGTATATAATGCATGTAAAGCGGTAGATGAAAAGTATAAAGAACATGGAATGAACTCTGATGTTTTTGTTGTGTTCAATGTAGAAGATAATGTTGCTATTATCGGTGGTACCTGGTATGGTGGTGAGATGAAAAAAGGTATCTTCTCTATGATGAACTACTGGTTGCCGCTTGAGGGTAAACTCTCTATGCACTGTTCTGCCAATGTAGGTGAAGATGATGATGTATGTCTCTTCTTTGGACTATCAGGTACAGGTAAGACCACACTTTCAACAGACCCGAAAAGAGCACTTATCGGTGATGATGAACATGGTTGGGACAATCATGGAGTTTTTAACTTTGAAGGTGGATGTTACGCAAAAGTGATCAATCTTGATGAAAAGTCTGAGCCAGAGATCTATGGTGCCATCGTCAAAGATGCACTGTTGGAAAATGTTGTTGCAGATGAAAAAGGTGCGGTTGACTATACGGATGGTTCTAAAACAGAGAACACACGTGTCTCTTACCCTATAGAACATATTAAAAACCATAAAAAAGATCTGCAGGCAGGTCATCCAAATAACATTATCTTCCTTTCTGCAGATGCATTTGGTGTATTACCTCCGGTAAGTAAACTGACTAAAGAACAGGCAATGTACTACTTCCTTAGTGGTTACACGGCTAAAGTAGCAGGAACTGAGAGAGGTATTACTGAACCTGTAGCTACATTCTCTGCATGTTTTGGTGAAGCGTTTTTGCCACTGCACCCAACTGCATATGCTAAACTACTTGGTGAGAAAATAGATAAACATGGTGTAAATGTCTACTTGGTAAACACTGGTTGGACAGGTGGTCCTTACGGTACAGGTAAACGTATGAGTATTAAAAATACAAGAGCATGTATTGATGGTATCTTAAGTGGTGCTATTTTAGATACAGAGTTTGAAACACTTGACAGATTCAATCTTGCTATCCCTAAAACATTAGAGGGTGTAGACACTTCAGTACTTAACCCAAGAAATACATGGGAAGATAAAGCTGAGTATGATGCAATGCTGGAGAAGCTTGCCGGTATGTTCCAGGAAAACTTCCACCGTTATGATGGTAATGGCGGAGAGTTTGATTTTGCCTCTGCAGGTCCGCAACTATAAAAATATAAAAACTTTCTACTCACACAAATTTCTTTGTGTGAGTTCTTATAAATCCCACATGTGTTAACCCCTTTAAGATAAAACTATAATCTATTTAATCCTCAGTCATTCCCCCTCTAAATTATATTTATTTTTAATGATAATCAATCATAATTTATATTAATAATATATTATAGATTATTTATGTAAAATATAATTGTGTGTATATTTATACAAGGCTATGATATGTATAGTATCCTAAATATTTATCCAATACTATATTAAAAATAAATACAAAGGAAAAAAGATGAAAAATGATATTCAAAAATTGAGATTCCTTAAAAGAGGGATGGTGACACTTTCTATAGCATATGCATCATTAATAGTATTAAATACTACATCTGCAGAAGCAAAAGGCCCTTTGCCAACTGAAGTTAAAACAGAGTTAGGTCAAAAGAGCACTCTAAGTGAAGAACGTATTAACGCAGTACTTAAAGAGGCGTA
>CAKZWP010000023.1:0-3642 GCA_937921845.1 uncultured Sulfurovum sp. | reverse complement strand
TTGTATGGTGTAAGGGTAGATATCGTTGAAGATGCATTTAAATTGAGATTTGGATATACAAAAGTCGCAGATAAAGGTGACATAGTGGCACCATGGAGAGGTTTTCCCACTGCTGGTTTTACACGTGCCATGGCACAGTATAACTGGTATGCCAACACTGAAAGTTATATGGTACAGCTTGACTATCAATTCGGGATATTTACTGAGTTTAAGATCATATCACGCTTTGTTATACAGGATTTTGATGATGAAAAGATAGGTGTACAGGCAGATTCGAAAGTTTTTACAGTTGATCTATTTAAGGGACTTGGAGAGAGTCCTATCTATCTTAAGACAAGATTTGCGCATGTTGTAGGAGATGATAATACTATGGTTGGTGATATACGTAAAGCGGACCCTTCTTATAATGAACTGCGCATTGAAGTTAATTACCTCTTTTAAAGGATAATGCTTATGAAAAGAATTGTACTAAGCATTTTACTGGGTTTTGGAACTTTAAGTGCAGGTGAGATAACCATAGCTGTAGCGGCTAATGTAAGTTATGCCATTGAAGCGTTGAAAAAAGAGTTTAATCTACTATATCCAGAGACGAAAGTACAAGTTATCCTTGGTAGTTCTGGAAAACTTACGGCACAGATCAAACATGGTGCACCTTATGGCCTTTTTATGTCGGCCGATATGAAATATCCTGAAGCACTCTACAATGATAAAATAGCGGTAACAAAACCTGTGGTCTATGCACAGGGGGCACTGGCATTCTTGTCTGTAAAAGAGAAGCACTATGATGCAAATATGACGGTGTTAAAATCTGAAGATATTAAAAAGATAGCCATTGCAAATCCTCAAACTGCACCTTATGGCGTCGCTGCGGTAGAAGCTTTGAAAAATGTAGGAATATATGAAGAACTGAAAGAGAAGTTTGTATATGGTGAGTCTGTTTCTCAGACAGTGACCTATGCAACGAGTGCAGCAGACATAGGGATCATCGCAAAGTCGTCACTTTTTAGTCCTCAGATGGCACACTTTAAAGAGGGGATCAACTGGAGTGATGTCAATGAAACATGCTACACGCCTATAGACCAAGGAATGGTGATACTGAAAAAAGGTGAAGGTAACGCTGAAGTGAAGGCTTTTTATGACTTTATGTTGAGTCTAAAAGCCAAAGAAGTATTGAAAAACTTCGGATATAAGGTAGAGTAGATGTTGGAAATATTTGACCTCTCATCTTTAGATTTTGCACCGTTTATACTTTCGTTTAAACTGGCAGGTATCACAACATTGATCCTGTTTGTACTTGCATTGCCTTTGGCGTGGTTTCTCTCTCAAACTAACTCAAAAACAAAACCAATTTTAGAAGCTATCACGGCACTTCCCATCGTACTGCCTCCCTCTGTTTTGGGTTTTTATATCTTAGTGGTACTCTCTCCAAATTCTGCTATAGGTGCTTTTTTTGAAGATCTTTTTGGTGTGAAGTTGGTCTTTTCTTTTAGTGGTTTGGTTGTGGCAAGTTGTTTCTACTCACTTCCTTTTATGGTACAACCTTTGCAAAGCGGGTTTGAGTCTTTGAACAAACATATGTTAGAGGCATCATACCTTGCAGGGAAGAGTAAACTTCAAACGGTTCTCAAGATAGCATTGCCAAATATTAAACCTTCGCTTATCACGGCACTGATCATTACTTTTGCACATACTGTCGGTGAGTTCGGTGTAGTGCTCATGGTAGGGGGAAGCATCCCTGGTGAGACGAAAGTGGCTTCGGTGGCTATCTATGAGATGGTTGAGGTGATGGAGTATGGTACAGCACATATCTACAGTGCTTTAATGGTCTTGATGAGTTTTATCGTACTTTTGTCTGTGTATATTTTTAACCACAGTCAGCGAAAAATAGGTGTACATTAATGATACAGATAGAGATACATAAAAGACTGCATGGTAGTCATGGTGACATGAACCTGGATGTCAACCTAGAGATACAAAAGGGTGAGTTTGTTGCACTGATGGGTGAAAGCGGTTCTGGTAAAACAACTCTGCTTAGAATCTTAGCCGGCTTGGAAAAAGCAGCAGGGAACATAAATGTAGAAGATGTACTTTGGTTAGGTAATCAAAAAATGCTCCCTCCGCAACAAAGAGAGATAGGGTTTATATTTCAGGATTATGCACTGTTTGACAACATGAATGTTGAAGAAAATTTACTCTATGTCAATGATGATAAGGCTCTGGCCCAAAGACTTCTTGAGATGACTGAACTTAGCAGATTGTCACACCGTAATGTAAAAGGTCTCAGCGGTGGTCAAAAACAAAGAGTGAGTCTTTGTCGTGCCATGATGAAAAAGCCTAAGCTTTTACTGATGGATGAACCTCTCTCTGCCCTTGATCCTCTCATGCGTTCCAAACTACAAGATGAGATTCTGAAACTGCACAAAACATTTGGTACAACAACCATTATGGTAAGCCATGATGCCGATGTCTCTTATCATCTTTCTGATCGTATATTGGTTCTTGATCATGGAAAGATCATTGCTGATGGGACTCCTAAAGAGGTACTTGTACAAACTTCTACAGTGACTTATACACTTTCAGTATGAGGAGTTTATCGGGTAGGCTTTCTTAAGTGTACCTCTACTCTCCAGGTATTTCAATTATCTACTCAGCTTCCCGGATGATTCTATCGTCGAAATACGTTTGAAAGAGATGATTCAATGCCTCTAAATCTATAGGTTTTGAAAGGTAGCTATCCATACCTGCACCCATATATTTTTCTCTATCTCCAGAAAGTGCATTTGCGGTTAATGCAACTATCGGTATATGTGTTTTATGGTTTTTTCTCTCATAGCTGATAATCTGTCCTGTCGCTTCCATACCACCCATGACAGGCATTTCGATATCCATAAATATCATGTCATACTCATTTCTCATACGGTGTTCAAGAGCCTCTCTTCCATTATTTGCAATACTTACCTCTATACCGAGTCGATTAAGTACATTGAGTATAAGTTTTTGGTTAATGAGATTATCTTCTGCAACTAAGACATGTATATTTTCAAAGGTGATATTCTTTTTAGTCTCTGAAATATCCTCTTTATCATTTAGCATTCTAAGTGTTTTTGTAAAGTTTACGGGTTTGTAAAGAATCCTATCTATATGCGATTTGTATCGCTTTAAATTTCTTTTTTGATCTCCTGTTGACATCACCACTATCTTTGTATCAAGATCTAAGAACGGTTTAAGTTCATCATCTCTATTACGGAACTTATGGTCAATAAAAAGAATATCAGGAAGTTGTGAAGTGCCTTTTAACGCTAATAATGATTCATCTGTATAACGCTTTATTTTTGCTCCGGTGTAAGCGATATATGTTTCAAGGTTATTGTTAATATAATACTCTGTATCTATATGTGAATTGAGAATACCAACTGAGTATGAACTCATATCACTCACTTTTCTTTTTGTAGCAGTTTTAGGTTTCTTAAGTGCCAAATTAAAGTAGAAAGTAGACCCTTCATCTTTGATACTTTTAATGCTCAGTTTCCCTCCCATACTGTCTATAAATTTACCTGATATTGATAGTCCAAGACCTGTACCTCCATACTTTCTGCTTGTACTTACATCTGCTTGTGAAAATGCCTCAAATATTTTTCCCTG
>CAKZWP010000022.1:0-9931 GCA_937921845.1 uncultured Sulfurovum sp. | reverse complement strand
ATATAGGGGTTTAAGGGTTTAAACCCCTCCTAAACCACATTTAGCTATAATCGCGAAATTATATAAAGGTGCATCTGTGACTAAAAGAGTATTGGTAAAATTTTCTGGTGAAGCATTAGCGGGTGAAGAAGGGTATGGTATAAATACTCAGATTCTCAATTTTATTGCAGGTGAAATTAAAGAACTTGTAGACAATGGTGTTGAAGTGGGTATCGTTGTGGGTGGTGGTAACATTATTCGTGGTGTGACTGCTGCTGCTGACGGTATCATTAAAAGAACATCTGGTGACTATATGGGTATGCTTGCTACTGTAATCAATGGTGTGGCTATACAGGAAGCATTGGAACATGCAGGACTTGAAGCGAGACTTCAATCTGCTATAGATATGCAAGAGATAGGTGAAGCATTCATTGTACGCCGTGCAAGAAGACATTTGGAAAAAGGTCGTGTTGTTGTGTTTGCAGGAGGTACAGGTAACCCATATTTTACAACAGATACAGCTGCAACTTTGAGAGCATCAGAAATAGAGTCTGACCTTCTTATCAAAGCGACAAAAGTAGATGGTGTGTATGACAAAGATCCAAATAAGTTTGATGATGCGGTAAAACTTGATACGTTATCATATGATCAGGCATTGACAGACCATATCAAAGTTATGGATGATACTTCTATCGCTTTGGCTAAAGAGAACGGATTGCCTATTGTTGTATGTAACATGTTTGAAAAAGGTAATCTTCTTGCAATTATTAAAGGTAATATGAGCCTTTGTTCAGTTGTAAAATAAAGAATGAAATAATAAAGGAATAAATATGAGAACAGAACAATTAACAGCAAAAGCACTTGAAAGAGTAGATTTTGACAAATACCTTCTTGCAAATGCAGTAGGAAAAAGAGCAGAAGCTATTGCTAATGGTGCTGAAACACTTTTAGATATAGATACTTCTGGGATGAAATATTCAGATATCGCACTTCAAGAAATAGCTGAAGGTAAAATCACTGTAAGCCTAGAAGGCTAAACCCCTTTGGACGCTTTTCTAGATAAAGCTAAAAATATAGATACTATAGAAGAGGCAAGTGCTCTTCTTTGGGAACAACTACCAACTCCTCTACCTGAAACAACCAAAGCATTAGAACTTTCACTCGAAGCACACAAAGGACAAACACGTAAAAGTGGAGAGCCTTATATTGTTCACCCTATATTGGTTGCAGCGATCACTGCAAAGATATCTAATGATGAAATGATGGTACAAGCTGCACTGCTACACGATGTAGTCGAAGATACAAGTTTTACCATTGAAGAGTTAGAACGTGAATTTGGGTATGATGTTGCACATATGGTTGAAGGATTAACCAAAATCGTTGAGATCCGAGATGAAGAGTTGATCCCTTCAGGTTCAGATGAAAGACTTATAAACTCTGCACTTACCTTTCGAAAAATGCTCATTGCTTCGATCAAAGATGTTCGTGTACTTGTCATTAAGCTTTGTGACAGACTGCATAATATGCTGACCCTTGATGCATTGAGTGCTGAGAAGCAAAGGCGTATTGCCGAAGAGACTATAGTCGTATATGCACCTATTGCACATAGGCTTGGTATCTCCCGACTAAAAAATCATTTAGAAGATTTGAGTTTTCAGTATATCTATCCTGAAGATTATAAGAGCATAGATACCTATATTAAATCTAATGCACAAAATTTAAAATTTAAACTCAATGCCTTTATCCAAAATGTAAAAGACACAATGGATAAGGATGGTTTTAAAGAAGATGATTTCGAGATTATCGGGAGAGTGAAGCATTATTATTCTATCTATCTCAAGATGCATCGTAAAGGTGTGAGTATAGAAGAGGTACTTGATCTGCTGGCAATTCGTATCATCGTTAAAAAACCGATAGACTGCTACAGGGTTTTAGGACTTATGCACTTGAGGTTTACACCACTTATATCCAGATTTAAAGATTATATTGCTGTCCCTAAAGAAAATGGATATAAAACCATACATACTACATTGTTTGATGAAGAAGGCATTGTTGAAGCTCAGATCCGAACGGTAGAGATGCATAGACTTGCAGAGTATGGTGTTGCTGCACACTGGAAATACAAAGGCGGAGACAACAGTGTAAACCTGGAATGGCTAGAGAGTTTACATTATCAAAATGAATCCGTAGAAGAGTTCTATGAGTTAGCAAAATCAGATCTTTTTTCTGAAGACATTACAGTGTTTTCACCAAAAGGAGATTATTATACTTTACCTAAAGGCTCTGTTGCACTTGATTTTGCTTATGCGATTCATTCTGAAGTAGGTGAAAATGCACAAGAAGCATTGGTAAACAAACAGAAAGCATCACTTTTAACTATTTTGAAAAATGGTGACATTGTCAACATTTTAAAAGATGATGTTCCTCATCTCCACTGCTCATGGCTTGATACGGTAAAAACATCCAAAGCGCAAGATGGAATACGAAGTGCTTGTAGAACAAGAATAAAAGAGTCAGATACATTAAGCGCCTACAATATTTTGGGTACATTGTTTTCTCAAGAGAGCAGTGCAATGAAAGAACTTCTCATAAGTATGGATCACAATGATTCAATTTATAAATTACCAGTCCAACTTGATTATTATAAAGAGACTATACATAAAGTTGCAGATTATATGGGTACTAAAGAGGTACGCTTTTGGGAATTACTTAAAAAAGGGTATAAAAAACCATATATTAAAGAGTTAGAGCACTTTAGGTTCTTTACGAACAAGCCTATAGATGGGGTAGAGTTTGATTATTGCTGTCATCCTAAAGTTGGCGATCAAATCGTTGCATTTTATAAGGGTAGTAAAGCTATTATACACCATAAATTATGCAAGAAGGCCTATGATAAAATTTTAGAGAGTCAAGAGATGATCTATGTGAGTTGGAGTGGTTCTAAACTCTCTAGATATAGACTCACCATAAGTCTTCAAAATCAAAAAGGTATTTTGGCAGATCTGCTGTCAAAACTTTCTGATCTAAATCTCAATATCTTAAGTATAGAGTTAGGTATTAGAAACTCAGAACAAGCAGAATTTTGTCAAATAGAAGTAGAAAGCACTGAAGCTAAAAAACAACATCTTGCAGAGAAGATCTCACAACAGTTTAAACTGATAGAGATCATTAGTTTGGATGACGCATATAACAAATAAATAAGGGAAATTGAGTATGGTACAAAAAGCATTAGAAGAGATAAGTAGAGGTACTGCAGAAGTCATTGATATGGAACGTATTGAGAAATTGGTTTCAAAATATTATGATGATGGTAGTACGTATACAGTAAAAGCAGGATTTGATCCAACCGGTGCAGATCTGCACTTAGGGCATACTGTACTTCTTCAAAAGCTTAGAGCATTTCAAAATCACGGAGGAAGGGTACAACTTCTCATCGGTGATTTTACTGCAGCCATAGGTGATCCTACAGGTAAAAGTGAAACAAGAAAAGTACTTGATACCGATACTATTATGGCAAATGCGAAAACGTATCAAGAACAAGTTTTTAATATTCTTGATGAGGGTAAGACAGAAGTAGTGTTTAACTCTACTTGGCTCAATAAACTAGGTGCAGCTGGAATGGTCGCACTCACAACGACTTTTAACGTAGCGCGTATGCTAGAACGTGATGACTTTGAAAAACGTTATAGAAGTGGGCAGAGTATCTCTATCTCAGAATTTTTATACCCACTGCTTCAAGGGTATGATTCTGTTGAACTTCAAAGTGATATTGAGATCGGTGGTACAGATCAGAAATTTAACCTTTTGATGGGAAGACACCTTCAGCGTGCATACAATGTAGGTAAAGAACAGGCAGTATTGATGATGCCTATCTTAGAGGGGCTGGATGGGGTACAGAAGATGAGTAAGTCGTTAAACAACTACATTGGTATCACCGAAGAACCTAAAGATATCTATGCCAAAACACTTTCAGTTTCAGATGAATTGATGTGGCGTTATTATGAGCTTTTAAGTGAGAAATCACTTGAAAATATTGCTACAATGAAAGAGGATGTACAAAAAGGCACACTTCACCCTAAAATAGTGAAGGAAAACTTGGCACTTGAACTGGTTACAAGGTTTTATAATGAAGAGTTAGCTACACTAGCCAAAGGAGAGTTTGATAATGTTTTTAAATCAAACCAACTCCCAACAGATATGAATGAAGTAGAAGTAGAAGAAGGTATCTGGATATGCAAGGCATTAGTAGATGCGGGCATTGAACCTTCTACTTCTCAAGCGAGAAGAGATATTAAACAAAATGCAGTTAGCATTGATCAGGAAAAAATCTCTGATGATAAGTTAAATCTTAGTGCAGGAGAATATATCTTGCAGGTAGGAAAACGAAAATTTGCAAAAGTGAAGGTGAAGTAGTGGCATTTAAATCTTTTAAAATTGGAAAATATACCATTGAAAAGCCTATAGTACAAGGTGGCATGGGTGTTGGTATATCTTGGGATCAGTTAGCTGGTAACGTTTCAAAAGAGGGTGGACTTGGTGTCATTTCTGCTGTAGGTACTGGTGTCTATAAAAAAAGAGCTTATGTTGAAAAGACAGTAGGAAAAGAACAAAGACCACTTGAAGCGATCAACTTTTACTCCTATCCTGCACTCAAGAAAATATTTGAAAATGCAAGAAAGATTTGTGGAGATAAACCTTTGGCAGCAAATGTACTTTATGCACAAAGTGAATACAACCGTGTAGTTGAAGATGCATGTAGAGCGGGAGCTGACATCATCATTACTGGTGCAGGTTTACCACTGACTATGCCTGAAGCAACTAAAGATTATCCTGATGTTGCATTGGTGCCTATTGTCTCTACAGCTAAAGCATTGAAAATTTTATGTCGTCGTTGGAAAAAAACACATGACAGACTTCCTGATGCTGTCATCGTTGAGGGACCACTTAGTGGTGGACATCAGGGCTTTAAGTATGAAGACTGTTTTTTACCTGAAAATCAGTTAGAAGCAATCTTGCCTCCAGTAGTTGAGGAAGCAAAAAATTGGGGTTCTATGCCAATCATCGCTGCTGGCGGTGTATGGGATCATGATGACATCGTCAAAATGATGGAACTAGGTGCAGACGCTGTACAAATGGGTACACGTTTCATCGGTACAGTTGAATGTGATGCAAGTCAGGTGATGAAAGATATTATTATTGAAGCAAAAGAAGATGATATCAAACTCTTTAAGTCACCAGTAGGTTATCCTGCACGTGGTGTAAAAACACAGCTTCATGAAGATATAGAAAAAGGTACCGCGCCAAAAGTAGCATGTATCTCAAACTGTGTTGCACCATGTCATCGTGGTGAAGAAGCGAAGATAGTAGGTTACTGTATTGCTGATAGACTCAGTGATGCGTATGATGGTATCAAAGAGTCAGGACTTTTCTTTACCGGGGCAAATGGGTATCGTCTCCAAGAGATCATTACGGTGAAAGAGCTCATGAACAAACTTATGAATGGTGAAGACAACTAAAACCATGCCGAAATTCAGTAGGGTTTTTCTTTTAGTACTATTTCTGAATACACTGCTCTTCTCCGGAGTTATTAGTATTCAAAAAGCTATAGTAAAAAAAGGTGAATTGCGTCTCTCTTTCTCTAAATCACTAAATAAAAGTAATGTGAAGCACTTTACACTAAAAAATCCTCATCGAGAAATTTATGACTTTAAAAATACACGTATAGCACATAAACGGGTTCCACTGGGCTTAGGTAATAATGTACGTTTGGCTCAATATAAGCCCAATACAGTACGTGTGGTCATTAGTGGTTATAAATCTTCTAAACCTACAGCATATCAACCACTTTTTTCAAAGGATAAGTACCATATCTCACTGCCTAAAAATAGTAGTGTCTTGCCTGCTAAACGTTATAAAAAACCTAAGGTAAAATCAAAAAAAGTAACAAAAAATTCACATAGATACGAACATGTAGTGATTGATGCAGGACATGGCGGTCATGACAGTGGTGCCATAGGCGGAGGTAAAAAAGAGAAAGACCTTGTGCTTCAGATAGCTAAGAGACTGGAAAAACAACTAAAAAAACGTGGGCACCCTGTACATATGACACGTAAAAAAGATCGTTTTTTAAAACTTCCACAACGTACAAAAATTGCAGATAAGAAAAAAGCTTCGGTATTTATCTCTATCCATGCAAACTCGGTTCCTAAAAGAAAACGTAATAAAATACAAGGTGTTGAAACATTTTTCTTGCAAAAAACAAGAGATGCAAGGTCTCAGCGTATTGCAGAAAGAGAAAATAAATCAGTACTTAAAGGTACCACTAAACTGAGTCGTAGTGTGATTATAGATTCGGTACTTTCTGGACCAAAGATCGTTGAGTCAAATAAACTTGCTATAGATGTACAACGCAGGATCATTACAAACTTACGTACCAGGTATAGAGGTGTCAAAGATGGTGGAGTAAGACATGCACCCTTCTGGGTACTTGTAGGGGCCAGTAGACCTTCCATACTTGTAGAAGTAGGATACATCTCACATCCAACAGAGCGTAAAAGACTTTTTACTCCACGCTACCAGGAATTGATCGCTAAAGGTATCGCTGAGGGTGTAGATATCTATTTAAATAATAGAAAAAAAGAAATTGACTTGTGATGAATGACATGTTTTTTAAAATAGGATCAAGAATGACAAAACTTATATTTGGACTCAGTGCACTATTTTTAGTACTGGGTTGTGGTGGTCCCAGTGTTGACAGATCAGACAGTCTTGTTGTGATAGATGCAGGACATGGAGGATATGATTGTGGAGCATTGTGTGACAATAAAAAAGAAAAAGATTTAGTACTTCAAATTACTAAAAAGCTTAAAAAAGAGTTTAAAAGTGAAGGTTATAGAGTTTATCTTACAAGAAACAGAGATAGATTTTTAACACTGGGGCAACGTACGAGAATTGCAGATAAGAAAGATGCAAAAGTTTTCATCTCTATCCATGCCAATGCCATTAGTGATAAAAGTCGTTTTGATGAAGTTGAAGGTGTAGAGACTTACTTTTTACAAAAAACCAGAGATGAAAAGTCTCAACGTATCGCCGCGAGAGAAAATGCATCTGTGTTAAAAGGTACAGATAAACTAAGTCAGGATGTTATCATAGATGCTGTATTGAACGGTCCTAAGATCATACAGTCCCATAAACTTGCCATAGATGTACAAGATCACATGATGAAGAATTTAAATGATGACTATGATGATGTAAAAGATGGTGGAGTAAGACCCGCACCATTTTATGTTCTTGTCGGGGCAAGCAGACCATCCATACTTGTAGAAGTTGGGTACCTTACAAATCCTAAAGAACGTAAAAGACTTTTTACATCGAACTATCAAGAAGAGATTGCTGAGGGGATTGTTGAAGGTGTGAATAGGTATCTGGATAATAGAAAGAAAGAAGTTGGATTTTAATAATATAAGATGTCTTTGAAACTTAACTTCAAAGACTGTACTAACACGTGAGTTTCCTGCAAAAGGAAGCTCAGGCGATTAGTGACGTTACTATTTATAGTTTTTAATCGCTTTTTCTAAGATAGATGTTGCAGCTGCTTTATCTTTAAACCCTGCTACTTTTACCCACTTGTTAGGCTCAAGCATTTTGTATGTTTCAAAGAAGTTCTTGATACGATTCAGTGTATGCTCTGGAACATCACCTAAGTCTTTGATATCTTTGTATGTCGGATCTATTTTTTCTGTAGGAACGGCGATAAGTTTTTCATCTCCACCACTTTCATCTTCAGTCATAAGTACACCTACAAGTCTACATTTGATGTATGAACCTGCTTGAAGTGGATAGTCGCAAAGTACAAGAATATCAGCTGGATCACCATCATCTGACAATGTATTTGCAACAAAACCGTAGTTTGCTGGGTAATGCATAGCAGAGTAGAGTACTCTATCCACTTCTACAGCACCTGACTCTTTGTCTATTTCATATTTGATCGCTGAATTAAGTGGTACTTCTATAATTGCTTTTACAGCATCTGGGTTTTCACCATATCCGATTTTAGTAATATCCATTTGAACATCTCCATAGGTTAAGTTTTGGAGATTCTAACATAAATATGATAAATAGTTTATCAAATCATGGTATTATCTAACTATTATAAAATCCAAGATACAGGATTGTGTGTAAAAAAATCGTTTTGCACATTTTGTTATGATTTAAAAATAGTTTGGCAGTTGAGTCAGGTATATAGTCTGGACCAGTGACTATTAATGGAGAACATTATCAATTTTTTAAAAAATAAAACCATTGCAAGTGTTCATGTCGTCGGTATGCTTATGATGCTGATTGTTATTATTGTATTTTCAACCATAGTTGCTTATAACGAATATCAAAATTTTGAAGTTGAAGCTAAAAGTATTCAAGTCGAATTTATAGAAAAACAAAAAGATACAATCGTTTTTGATACGACCCGTGCACTTAATTACATCAGTCATGCGTATGAATACCGAAATACAGAGAAAGATGAAGAAGTACTTAAAAAACAGATACTGAATGCCATAGAACAACTTTATGGAAGGCAAGATGGTACAGGATACATCTTTGTCTATGATTTTAACGGTATTGTACTTTCTGATCCTGTGCAAAGACAAAATATAGGTAAAGATCTCTATGATACTAAAGATGCGAATGGGGTAATGGTGATCAAAGACCTTATTGATATTTCTCGAGAAAAAGAGGGTGGATTTGTTGAATATCAATGGTTGAAACCTACTACAGGGTCATTGAGTCCTAAGGTCTCTTATGCAAAATCATTTGAGCCTTGGGGCTGGATGGTTGGTACGGGTGTGTATCTGGATGAAGTGGAAAAACATATTCAACACCAAAGAGATATACTCAAAAACAGACTCAATCAGTATTCACTTAAAATGGTCTTTTTGTTAGTTATTTTATTTGTAGTGGGAATTATAGGGATTATCATAACCAATCATATTCTAAAACAAGAGATATCCTCATTCAGTAACTACTTTAAAGAAGCTTCCTCTACTTATGCAAAGATAGATGAAGAGAATATACGCCTATCTGAGTTTAAAAAAATGGTACATTATATTAATGCAATGATCTCTGTAATCCATCAAAGAAAAGAGAAATTAAAAGAATTGAACCTGACACTTGAATCAAAGGTTGAGCAAAAAACAAAAGATTTGAGTGAGAAAAATATCCTACTTGAGCAAGAGAAAGATTTCAATGCCTCTCTGGTGAAAGCACAGGATAGTTTCATCAAACATTCTATACATGAGATCAATACACCATTGGCTGTAATCATGACCCATATTGATCTGTTTAAAATGAAAGAAGGGGAAAACAGGTATCTCACTAAAATAGAGGCAGCAAGTAAGATCATTTCTAATATCTATGCTGATTTAAGTTATATGGTAAAAAAGAACCGTTTTGTCTATACTAAAAGTCACTTTAATATTTCTACGTTTCTTGAAGAGAGAGTCGACTTCTTTTCTGAGATTGCATTGGGTAATAGACACAACATTATTTCGGAGATACAAAATGATCTTTGGCTCTATTTTAGTCCAGAAGAACTGCAAAGAATTATAGACAATAATTTATCTAATGCCATTAAATATGCCAATAGAGGCACAGATGTAAAGGTGATACTTACAGAAGAGAATGAAGAGATTATTTTACAATTTTTAACTGTTTCACCCAAAATAGATGATACAGAACGTATTTTTAAAGCATTTGAGCGTGAAAATGATGTCCGGGGTGGATTTGGACTGGGACTTGAGATTGTTTATACTATATGTCAAAAAGAAAACGTTAAAATAGAAGTACAATCTGATGATGAAATGACAGTGTTTAGTTATAGGTTTAGGAAAGAGGGGTAGATGAAAGTATTATTACTTGAAGATGAATTGATGCTCCAGAGTGCAATAAAAGAGTATTT